>NZ_JBQQOC010000002.1:0-169871 GCF_052264515.1 Candidatus Corynebacterium faecigallinarum | reverse complement strand
TCCTGCTGGGTCATGGTCTTGTTTGTACCACGTCGAACGGTCCCCGCCCGGTGTTCCCACAGTCCCCCTGCACTGTCTCTGAACTGTCTCCGCGCTGTCTCCGCGCTGTCTCCGCGCTGTCTCCGCGCTGACTCGTGGTACATCCACACCGTCGCAGAGTCCTCACCGCACCAGCTGCGGGCAATCTTCCCGCACTCAGAACAAAGTCTTGACGGTGAAACTTTCCGTGATCTAGTGTGTGGTATGACCACATCGGTGACGCAGGTCACCATCCCGGATGCCGACGCCACAGCCCACCCCACAACCCCCGCAAGGTGGACAGACATACGATGAACTCCCTGTACCAACCCGACCTCGCCCCGGTTGCCGACAATCTTCTCCTCTCGGCACTGGTCGCCCTGCTGCCGCTGGTCACCGTCTTCGTGGCACTGGGTCTGCTGCGATGGAAAGCCCACTGGGCCGGCCTGGCAGCGCTCGGCGTCTCACTGGTCATCGCCATCCTCATCTACGACATGCCCGTCGGCCTCGCCGGGCTGTCCGCGACCCAGGGCGCCATCTTCGGCCTGTTCCCGATCATGTGGATCGTGGTCACCGCCATCTGGTTCTACGAACTCACGGTGCGTTCCGGACGCTTCCTCGATCTCCGCGCCGTCATCGACCGCATCTCGGACGATCCCCGGGTCCAAGCCATCCTCGTCGCCTTCTGCTTCGGCGGCATGCTCGAGGCGCTGGCCGGATTCGGTGCTCCCCTGGCCATCACCGGCGTGATGCTGCTGGCAATCGGGTTCTCCCGGATGCGTGCAGCGGTCGCTGTGCTGGTCGCCAACACCGCCCCGGTGGCCTTCGGCGCGATCGCCACACCGATCATCACCGCCGGGGCGCTGACCGGCATCGACTATGAGCACATCGGTGCCATCGTCGGACGCCAGACACCGTTCATCGCCCTTGTGGTCCCGCTGTTCCTCTGCCTTCTCGTCGACGGCAAACGGGGAGTGAAGCAGTGTTGGCCGATCGCACTGGTCATCGGTGCCGTCTTCTCCGTCACGCAGTTCATCTCCGCCAACTACATCTCCGTCGAGCTCACCGACATCATCTCGGCCCTGTCGGGCCTGGCCGCCGCCGTGATCATGCTGCGCTTCTGGCAACCGCGAGGCACCGCCGAGGCCCGCGAGAAGTTGCTGGCCGAACGCCACCTCGAGGAGCAGGAGGGCGACGTCCAGGACGTCGCCGGAACCGAGACCGCCGCGGGTGCCGCCGGCGCCGCCGGCACCGGTGACACCTCCACACGCACCCTGACCCCGTGGCGCACCTTCATGGCACTCGTCCCCTACCTGCTGGTCATCGTCGTCTTCTCGGTCGCCAAACTCTGGGCACCGGTCAAGGACTTCCTCGACGGCACGGATGTCGCGATCGAGTGGCCCGGCCTGCACGGCAATGTCCTCACCGCCGACGGGGACGTCTCGACCTCCACGGTGTTCAACTTCACCTGGCTGTCCTCACCGGGAACGCTGCTGCTGTTCACCGGCATCCTCGTCGCCATCATCTACCGCGTCTCCCCGAAGGTCGCCGTGCTGGCGTACTGGGAGAACCTGGTGAAGATGCGGTTCTCCATCCTCACCGTCGCCGCAGTGCTGTCACTGGCCTATGTGATGAACCAGTCGGGGCAGACCATCACCATCGGCTTCTGGATCGCCGGGGCGGGTGCGGCCTTCGCCTTCTTCGCACCGGTCCTGGGCTGGCTGGGCACGGCGGTGACCGGTTCGGACACCAGCGCCAACGCCCTGTTCGCCACTCTGCAGCAGACCGCGGCCATCCAGGCCGACCTGGACCCGGCACTCATGGTGGCATCCAACACCTCCGGCGGCGTGGTCGCGAAACTGGTCAGCCCGCAGAACCTCACCATCGTCGCCACCGCCGTGGGACTGGCCGGCCGGGAATCCGAGATCCTGCGCAAGGTGATGTTCTGGAGCCTGGGCATGCTCGCCGCCCTGTGCCTGATCAACGGCCTGCAGGCCACCGTCTTCGACTGGATGCTGCCCTAGCGGAGCCGGCCGACACGAGTACCCTCGGCACCACAGACCTCCTGTGGTCCGACCACAGCAAACCAACACCGACCACAACCAACCTCAACCAACCACAGACAAGGAGACCGTCATGGTCAAGCGCCAACTCCCCCATCCCTCCGAGATCTTCGAGCTGATGCAGTTCAAGAAGCCCGAGCTCAATGCGAAGAAGCGTCGCCTGGACTCCGCCCTGACCATCTACGATCTGCGCAAGATCGCCAAGCGCCGCACCCCGGCGTCCGCCTTCGACTACACCGACGGCGGTGCAGAGGGCGAGATCTCCATGGCTCGTGCCCGCCAGGCCTTCGAGGACATCGAGTTCCACCCGTCGATCCTCAAGGACGCCTCCGCCACCGACACCACCGCCCACATCCACGGCGGCACCTCCGCCCTGCCCTTCGGCATCGCCCCCACCGGGTTCACCCGCCTGATGCAGACCGAGGGTGAGGTCGCCGGTGCCGGTGCCGCGGCCGCCGCCGGGATCCCGTTCAGCCTCTCCACCCTGGGCACCACCTCCATCGAGGACGTCAAGGCCACCAACCCGAACGGGCGCAACTGGTTCCAGCTCTACGTGATGAAGGACCGCGACATCTCCTACGGGCTGGTGGAGCGCGCGGCCGCCGCCGGCTTCGACACCCTCTTCTTCACCGTGGACGCCCCGGTCGCCGGCAACCGGATGCGCGACACCCGCCACGGGTTCTCCATCCCGCCGCAGCTCACCGCCAAGACCATTCTGGACGCCATCCCGCGGCCCTGGTGGTGGGTCGACTTCCTGACCACCCCGCCGCTGGAGTTCGCCTCCCTGTCGTCGACCGGCGGCACCGTCGGTGAGCTGCTCGACTCGGCGATGGACCCGACCATCAACTACGAGGACCTGAAGGTCATCCGGGAGATGTGGCCGGGCAAGATCTCGGTGAAGGGTGTGCAGACCCTGGAGGACGCCGTGACCCTCGGCGAGCTCGGTGTGGACTCCGTCGTGCTGTCGAACCACGGTGGACGCCAGCTCGACCGAGCCCCCGTGCCCTTCGAGCTGCTGCCCCAGGTCGCCTGCGAGGTCGGCGACGACATGGAGGTCATCATCGACACCGGCATCATGAACGGTGCCGACATCGTGGCCGCCATCGCCCTGGGTGCCGACTTCACCCTGATCGGCCGGGCCTACCTCTACGGCCTGATGGCCGGCGGCCGGGAGGGTGTGGACCGCACCATCGAGATCCTGCGCTCCCAGATCGTGCGCACCATGAAGCTGCTGCAGGTCAACACCCTCGACGAGCTGACCCCGGAGCATGTCACCCAGCTCAAGCGGTTCGGCCGGGAGGACGCTGTCCGCACCTCACGGTGAATCGACCCGTGCCGTCGCGGTGAACCGGTCACAGGCCGCCAACCGTGCCGCAGTGGGGTCGCGGTACTGGCAACCGATCGAGACCTGGTGGCCGTCGATAAGCCGCACCCGCCACTGCGTGGTGGACTCCGGGAAGCTCTCCTCGTAGTCCACCGGCGCGTGTGCGGTGACCACAAGAGTTCCGTCAGCCCCGGCACCGACAGCGTCCTCGAGGGCGGTGAGCATCGCGGCATCCAACTCCGCCTGGGTGCCGACCGGTGTCGGCGCCGCCGCAGTCAGCACCCTCATGCCCGCATCGTCGGACGTCCAGATCTCCCGCTGTTCGGAACTGTCGGTGACCTGCCAGCCGGGGACGTCGACGGCGACCGTCACCTGGGGCCGGGGATGTCCCGATTCACTGGTCAGGTCACGCCATTGGTCTGCCGGGTCAGCAGGATCCGGCTGTACCGGTGGGGACTGCTGTGCCGATGGCGCCGAGCTCTGCATCGCGCTGTCAGCACCATCGACCGCATCAGCCGTGCCCGCAGTGGGCAGGACGACCATGCCCGCGACGGCCACGGCGGCGACACCGACGATGGCCACACCCACTGCAGCGACGACCGCGGGACGCGGGGACGTACGCCGAGCATCCTGGTCGACGGCAGAATCGAAGTCGACGCCAGCACGCGGGCCACCGTCCGGGTCCAGATCAGGCTCCGGTGCCGGTGCCTGATCCGGTTCAGACTCGGGGTCCTCCAACACCCCGTCGGTGACCGCGGAGCGTGCCGCAGCCAACTCACCGGCGATCCGCAGCGGCTCCGTGGCATCCACCGTCCGGGCCCGCAGGCCCACCATCCGTAGGTAGGCAGCGGTGACGTCCTTGTCCGGGCCGACGACCACCACATCGGAGGTTGCGATCCCGATGCCCCAGGGGAAGACCGTCCGCGGCACGGCAGGGTTCGCACTGGTGAGCTCCGGGTCCTCGGCACGGGCGTCCAACACCTCGGCGACCAGTTCCCGCACCGCCTCCAGCCGACGCAGTAGCACACCTGACCCACGGAAGTCCGGCGACGGGCCCGCCTCCTCCGGTTCGGCCGCTTCCACCGTCTCTTCACCGGTGACCTGGAATCCGCTCAGCAGGTCAGTCGCCGACAGTCCGTTGACCAGCACTCCCGACTCCGACAATGCCACGGCATCGGTCAGCATCGCACTCATACGGTCACCTCCACGCTCGTATCAGACTCGGATTCGACCTCAGCTGCTGCCCCTGCCACCGGGGCAACCGCCACCTGCAACTCCACCGCGCTGCCCTGCACCAGCAGGCCGCGACCCGGCTCGCGGGGACACAGCACCTGCCCGGCCACCGGGCCGTCCTCTCTCGGCGCCGACAACACCAGCCACGCCGACTGGTCCCGGGTACCCTGCATCAACGGGCTGAACGCATTGCGGGCCATCCCCGCACTCCGACGTGCCAGCACCAGGTGCAGCCCGATGTCAGCCGCATGGGGCAGCAGCGGGACCAGCAGGTCCACTGCGGCGGCCAGCTCCACGGAATGGTCCAGGTCATCAACCACCACATACAGCTCCGGGCCACTCCACCAACTGCGGTTGCGCAGCATCTCCGGGGTCACCCCGTCGCCCGGGATCCGTCCGGTCAGCACCGTCACCCACTCACGTATCCGGTCGGCGAACCCCGCCGGTGAGACGTACCCGGCTTCTCCGAGCAGTCCCCGGCGCGCATCCGAGACCAGCAGTGCGTTCCCGGTGCGCCCCACCGCACCGATCACGGTCCGCAGAGCCGTCGTCGCCCCTGCCCTGGACTGCCCCACCACCGTCAGGTGCGGCAACGCCGCCGAATTCCACCACACCGTGGACAGGCGCGGGCCTCCGATACCGAGCGCCACTGCGCTGGTACCGCCGCGCTCCAGGGCATCAATGGTGCAGAACTCCGGAAGCACCCGAAGCGTCCGGTCCTCCTCACGACGGTCCACACTGACCCGGCGTGCGTGCTCGATGTCCTGCGCCCCGGAGACCACGATCTGCAGGTGCTTACCCTGCGGCGACACCCCGCGTCCCGGCAGATCCGGCAGGCTGCGCTGGGCGTCCCGGAAGTTCGAGTCCACCGGGTTCATCCGCAACTCCACCGACCCGGTGAGCAGGTCACGCAGGCTGGGCCGGAACGTCCACCGCTGGGAGGTGACGACCACGTGCACCCCACGCTCCAGGGCGCCGGCCGTGAACGTCGCCAACCGGCGGTCCTCCTCGCCGAGGGACTCCACCCCGTCGACGATGAGCACCCGGTGCGCCGGGACGTCCCCACCGGTCTCCCCCGGTCCCTCCTCCTCGAGCTCATCGAGGATCCGGGGCAGCAGCTCCGGGCCCGCCACGCACGCCACCTGCGGCAACCGTTCAAGATGCGCCAGAGACCCACCGGGATCCACCACGTACACCGCCACCTGCGGCGAGGACAACGCCAGCCCGAGCACCAGGGATCGTAGCAGCATCGTCTTGCCCGTACCCGGCTGGCCGACCACCGCCCAGTGGCGGCGTCGCAAATCCAGCACGAAGCGACGCTGTACCCCGTCGAACGGCAGATCCTCCAACCCCAGGGGCACCGTCAGCGGGACGTCGGGGCCCGTCGCGTCGCCCATCACCGCACTGGCCGCCAGCGTCTCCGGCAGCGGATCCAACCAGATCGGGTGCTTGTTCGGCCCGGACAACGCATCGATGACCAGGTCCATCGTGGTCCCCGCCGACTCCGGCTCCACGCCCAGCTCACAGACCAGACGCTGGTCGCGGGGCACTTCCGGGCCGGACACATAGGCGGACTGGAAACGGACCTGACTTGTCGATGACAAAATCGCCGCGCCCGGGGAGGCGGGCAGGTCGAACGCCGCCGTCGAGCCGATCAGCTGGCGCGACTCCGCCGCCGAGAACGTCCGCAACGCGATCCGGTACGACAGGTGCGACTCCAGACCGCGCAGCCGCCCTTCCTCCAACCGCTGGCTGGCCAGCAGCAGATGCATCTGCAGGCTGCGGCCCAGCCGGCCGATCGCGGCAAAGACCTCGGCGAACTCGGGCCGGGCGTGCAGCAGCTCGGAGAACTCGTCGACGATGATGAACAACGCCGGCATCTCCCCGGGAAATGACCGGTTGTAGTCGGCGGCGGTCGCCACACCGGCGGCGTGCAACTTCTCCTGCCGACGGTGCATCTCCCCGAGCAGGGAGTCCTGCATCCGGTCTACCAGCACCGCCTCCTCGGACAGGTTGGTGATCACCGCACTGGTGTGCGGCAACCTCTCCAGGCCGGTGAACGCCGCCCCGCCTTTGAAGTCGATGAGCACGAAGTTGAGTTCCTCGGCCGAATGCTGGTGGGCGAAGCTGGTGACCACCGCCTTGAGCAGCTCACTCTTCCCCGACCCCGTCGCACCGATGCACAACCCGTGCGGGCCGATCCCGCCCTTGGCGGACTCGCGGATGTCCAGGTACACCGGCGCCGGGGCGAAGCCGATCGGAGCGCGCAGGTCCCCGCCACCGAGATCAAGCAGGGAGGACGCCACGCGCCGGGTCGTCCGCGACCGGCACAGCGCCGCGAGTTCCACGTCGCTGAGGGCGTCGGCGGTGGCGAAGGCACGCCACCCGTCGACCGTCCACACCGACATCGCCCGGTCCTCGCCCACCTGCAACAGCAGGCCTGATCTGCGGGCAAGGTCGTGCCACCCGGCGGTGGCCGGGTCGTCACCGGCGTCGGCGATGACGGTCACGGTGTCACCGCCGGAGACCGGGGTCGGCATGGCAGTGTCGGCAGTGTCGGCGGTGTCCGTCTCCGTCCCCACCACCCGGACGGTCAGTGGCCCCTCGTGCGGCAGCCACCGCCGGTGCGGACCCTGCACGGTGATGGCCGACGCGTCCTGCATCACCAACTGGCCTTGTATCGCGCGTACCAACGCCGATGCCCCTGCCCCGGTGACCACCACGCAGTCGAACTCACGCAGGTCCACCGCAACCGGGGCATCGACGGTGGCGTAACTACCGGCGAGGCTGCGCAACGTGGTGGCGCACACCGGCTCCAGGTCCTCCGGCGGGGCGTCGACCGGGATCTCCAGCGGGTCATCAGGCGCCTGGACGGCAGTACCGATCCGCACCACGCCCGCCTCCCCGGTGTCGGAGGTGCCGGTGGCGCTGCTCGTCTCGGCCGCGATCGTCCACAACGCCTGCGGATCCGGACGGTGCACCGCGGCGTCCTCCAACTGCCGGCGGCGGGCCCGTCGCAAGGAATCACTCAACGCATCGATGTGGCGGTGGAACCCACGCCGGATCTCGTCGACGTCCTGACCGCCCGGGGAGATCATCATCGCCAGGGAACCCAGCATCATCAGCGGGAAAATGAACGCCATCGGGCTGCGTCCCATCCCCGACAACACCATGGCAGCGACCATGCCGACCACGGCAACGACCATCACCACCGGCATGAGCAGCCGGATGAACGGCTGTTTGCTCTTCGGCAGAGTCGGTGGCGCCTGCGACTTCATGTGTGATCAACCCCTGTAAATTCCCGCTGGATTCCCGCTGGATTCCCCCGTGGTGACAACCCACGTATGACAACCCCATGTCCACGAAGCCCCCGAACCCGGCCCCGTCCCTTGAGGACGAACAGTACCGCAGAATTGTTCACCGCGGGAGACTTTTTCGCGTACGCTGCCCAATGAACCACCTACGGTTGACCGAGGGGACGCGTCGGAGGGGACGCGACCGGCCGCAGGCGGAGAACACCACGGGGGACACAACACCCATGATCGCTGTCAGCATCACCGTCATCGGGCGAGGCCCGGACCGCACCGTCGAAGCCACCGTCGCCGACACGGTGCCCGTCGCCGAACTCATCCCCCACCTGGTCACCGCCGAACCCGGTGACCTGTGGCGACTGTCCGGGCCGGTGGGGGTGCTGCGCCCCGAGCGGTCCCTGGCCGAGTCCGAAGTCCGCCCCGGCGAGCGCCTCACCCTGCAACGTGCCGGGCTGCCCGCCCCACCGGTCGACGATGTCGGCCGGCTCAGTGAGGACGTCCCGCCCTCCCCGGCGGCCTGGGTCGCCGCCTGCCTGGCCGCGGTGGTGTCGTGGTTCCTGCCTGCGGGCGCCATGGAGCAGTTGCCGGAGCTGGTCTGGCACCCGCTGGGGGTCAGTGCGACCGCGCAGACGGTGCTGGACGGAGCGGTCGGGGAATTCGCGGTGCCCGCGGTGCCCGGGGTTCCGGTCGTGGTGCTGCTGATCTGGGCCGCCCAGCTCGTCGCCACTTTCGCCGCAGCCGCCGCCTCCCTGACCGATGCGCGGTACGTGCCGGTGGCCGCACTCCTCGGCTTCGGCGTGGGGCTGCAGGCCAGTGTGGTTGCCGCCTGCCTGTTTGCCGCATTGGCGGTGTGGCGTCCGGGGCCGGAACGGGTGGTGAGTGTGGGGCTGCTCATCGCCGCCGTCCTCAATGTCGTCCCCGGGGTGACGATGCTGCTGGGGTTGGCCGCACTGACCTTCTCCGGCCAGCTCGCACTGGGGTTGGCCGGTGTCAGGTTGCCGCGGATCCCGGCGACCGGTCTCTTCGATGCCCTGGAATCCTCGCCCGACAGCCGGCCCGACACCGGCGCCACCGCTGCCCGGGCCCGCTCACTGCATCCGGCAATGGTGGTGACCTGCTGTGTCGTCCTACTCGCCGGGACGGTGCAGCTACTCCCCGCCGGGGAGTCGGACGTCCCGGTCTGGACCATCGCCGCCCTCCTGGTCGTCGCACTGACCGGCCTGTCCGCCCGGGCCTGCCGACCGGTCCACTCCGTGGTAGTGACGGTCACCGCCACACTGTTGCTGACCTGGGTGGCGCTCCACCTGCCGGGGGCCTGGTCGCTCCTGGCCCTGGCCCCCGCCGCTCTGCCGGCCGTGCGGGTCACCTCTCCGCTGGCCGGCCGGGTGCTGGACATCACCGAGACCATCGCCTTCGCCGTGGCCATCCCGCTACTCATCGCCACCACCGGCATTTTCGACCTGGTCCGGGGCATCGGATGAGGCACACTCTGGCAGTTTCCCTGGCAGTTGCCCTGACCACTGCCCTCACCGTCCTGCCGGTGGCGACGGTCCCGGGTCTCGAGCCATCCGCGCCGGCGTTTGCCGAACCACGCTGCGACGAGCCGGTCTTCGGCGACCCGCTACCGGTGGACGTCGACCTGCCCCACCAGGTTTCCACCGGTCGAGGTGTCGGTGTCGCCGTCATCGACACCGGGGTCGATGCACCGGGGGTCCGCACCCTGAACCCCGCCGACCGCGACCGTTGCCTGTTGCACGGCACCGCCGTCGCCGGCGTGGTGCGCACGGTCGCGCCGGACGCCACCATCGTCTCCGTCCGGCAGGGAACCGGGGCCGGTGAGGACCCCGACCGGACCACCGTCGCCGACCTGGTCTCCGCAGTGGACCGGGCGCGCCGGGCCGCTGCCGAACACGATGTGCGGGTGATCACCATGTCCGTGGTGGCCTGCGAGGACACCGCCGAACTCCGCCGTGCGGTGCACGGCGCCGAGGATGCCGGGCTCCTCGTTGTCGCCGCGGCGGGTAATACCGGACAGTGCCAGGACGGTCAGGTCCCCTACCCCGCGGCGCTGCCCGGTGTCCTCACCGTCGGCGGGGTGGATGCCCGGCTGGCCGAGGCCAGTGGCGCGCAGCTCAATGCCGGACGGCTGTCAGCCGACTACAGCACCCCCGGCCACTGGGTCGACCTTCACGCCCCAGGTGGTCCGGTGTCTGCGCCGATGCGGCTGGGCGAGACGGTTCGGACGGTCGTCGGGGATCCGGCCCCGTTCACCGGCACCAGTTTCGCCACCCCGGTGGTTGCCGCCACTGCGGCACTGATCTGGCAGGTCGATCCCGGGCTGACGGCGACGCAGGTCCGTTCCCTGCTGGTGGATACTGCCCAACATGGTGTCGTCGATGTCGTTGACCCGCAGGCCGCCGTCGCTGCGGCCGCCGACCGGTCCCTGCCGGGTACGGCTGTGACCACCGGTGCCACCGAGACAGGCCCTTTCGCTCTGCCGGCGACCGTGGCCGTCGTCCACCCGACACCCGAGCACCGCGACCTGCGCATTCCCCTCGGGCTGGGCGCTCTGGGGCTGGTGGCGGTCCTGGCCACCGGGGTGCTGCGAGGGCTGTGCGACCTGCGCCGAGGGTGACGCTCCGGACTTCAGGCAGCTGCGCTGGTCAGCGTTTCCCTGGCCCGGTCCTGTGACAGCACACCGCCGTCCGGCAGGGGCTCCAGTACCCGGAAGGACACCTCAGGCAGTGCGGCGACGCCGCCCTCCCCACCCCAGTCCCCCATCGCCTCCAGCTCCTCCACCGAGGTCACCGAGTACCGCACCCCGGCCTCGCTGACCAGGACGAAACCTCGTTCGGTCAGGACGGCAGACGTCCCCCGCGGCCCCGCGAAGTGGGAGCCGGGGCCGACCGCAGGGCCGGCGCCCGGGTCGGGGGCGTGCACCACACCATCGCCCACGCAGACCTCCTCCACCGTGTCGAAGGACATGGCCGCTGGCACATGGGACAACGCTGCCGTCCCGGTCATCTCCGGACGCGACAGGATCTCCGCCAGCGGTAGCTGTTCAGCCGGGGTGGGGACCAGAACCTCAGCGACCGCCCGGCGGGTGCCGGTCATCTCGGCGACCCGCGTCGGACCGGCGAGGAACACCCGGTCGCCGCTGGTCACCAGCCCGTCCAGTGCGCCCAAAGACACGTCCGGACCTCGCCGCAACACCTGCAGCATCCCCTCAGTCACCGGGACCGGGGCCGCGCCGACCGCCCGGGCCAGCTGTCCACCAATCCCGTCGGAGGGGCCCAGCAGCATCCTCGTGTCGTCCACCACCAGCCACAGTCCGTTCGGGGCGTCGACCACCACCGGTCCGGCGTCCTGCACCGATCCCCCCGTCGCTGCAACGACCCCGTCGCGACACAACGCCCACTGCGAGGACGCTGCGGCGACGACACCCGGCGCGTCCGAAATCCCCACCGGTGGACCCGACGGCAGCTGCGACAACTGCGCCGAGGTCGACCGGGTGACCTCCTCCGTGGAGCCGAGCAGCAGCCGGGCCGAGGCGACATTGGTCACCGGGTGGAAGACGTCGTCGATGCGCACGTGCAGCGCCCCGGATTCATCGGCGACCAGCCCCGCCCCGTCGATGGAGGGCTGCGGACGCAACATCGCCACCAGCAGCATCCCGCCAGCGACCAGCAGTGACAGCAACAGCCCCACACCGATGGCGCGACGCTGGGTGCGCAGCGGATCCTGCGCCATGCGCGGGTCACCGATGACCAGTGCGAGTTCCGTGCGACGCAGCAGAAATGCGTATCCGGACACTTGAAGTCCCGTTGTCCTCATGGACGATCCCCCTGTGATGCCTGTGTTGTATCTACCCCGAGGTGCCCGGGGAGGATACGGCGAGAAACAGTGATTTTCCCGCATTCCCCCGACCACCATGCTTTGCTGGACGATAGTACATCGCTTATCGCGGACAAGGGGACGAAATGCGGGGATATGCACGACTTCGGCAACCGGTGGAGTGGTTCCACCGCCAGGTTCACGGACGGGGACGACCGGCGGCCACGGTGTGGTTCCAGGTCTATCCGTGCCACCCGGACCTGTGGGGATCCGCCCCCACCGAACCAGTGACGGTGGATGCTGGACTGCTGGCCCGGCTCGCCGCCGGCCTACGGATGGACGAGGTAGCCTCCGTCGTCGCCGCGCCCGGTGCGGAATCCGCGATCCAGCTGGCCACCGCCCCGGCACCGCGTCCGGCCACGACGGTGCAGCGTTCCTATGCCGGATTGGCGTCGTTGCTGCGCCAGACCACGCGGTGCCTTGTCGGGGTACCGGAGGGCCTCGCGGTCCGGATGGCCTGGGCCGCGGCCGGGTGTGGACTGCTGGCCAGCAGGGTGGACGCCCTGCCGGTGGGTGCGCGGATCTGCCCTCCCGGCACGGTGCTCAACGCGACCGCGCTGCCCGGTTGGATGGTCGGTACCGACGAGTCCGGGGTGCCGGTGCAGTTGAACCTGCCACCGGGCTCCACCACGGTGATCACAGGTGCCGACACCGACACCGTGGCGGCGACGATCGCACCGTCCGGACGTGTCCTCGGGCAGGATGTCGCGGTGGTCCACAGCATCGAGGAATGGAAGGCGGCATGGCATCCGCAGCAGTGCCGGGTGCTGGTCGATCCCACCGGTGAAATGGCCGGAGGTGAGGTGGTCGTGGACGCCACCGTCGATCTGAACGCCGGCCGGGTGAGCGTCGGCGGGGGAACACAGATCGCCATCACCGCGTTGCCGCTGCGCCGGTAAGCCACTGCGCCACCGGACCGGCCGACCATTAGGCTGGGCGGCGTGACCGAGTCCGACACCGCCGCAGCAGCCCCCGAGGCGCCTGCTGTCGCGACCGCTACCGCCCTGTCCGGGGTCGTGCCGTGGCTGGAGCGTCGCCAGGTGGCCCTGTATCTGCTGGCCCTGATTGCCGGTGGTGTGCTCGGGCTCGGGGTCCCGGCGGTGGCCGAACCGGCCGAGGCGGCGATCAACCCGGTCCTGGTGCTGCTGCTCTACGCCACCTTCCTCGCTGTCCCCGTCCGTCGGATCGTGGACGCGGTACGTGACCGGCGGTTCCTGGCGACGATCGGTGCGCTGAACTTCCTGCTGGTCCCGCTGGTGGTGTGGCTGTTGACCCGCCCCATCGCCGACGACCGGGCGCTGCTGGTCGGCGTGCTCTTCGTGCTGCTCGCCCCGTGCATCGACTACGTCATCGTGTTCACTGGCCTGGGCGGCGGGGCGTCCGACCGACTGCTGGCCGCCACCCCGGTGCTGATGCTGGCGCAGATGGTGGCATTACCGCTGTACCTCTGGCTGTTCGTCGGCGCGGATGTGGTCGAGTCGGTGGAGCCCGGCCCGTTCCTCGAGGCCTTCCTGCTGCTGATCCTGCTGCCGCTGACTGCTGCGGCGGTGACCCAATGGGTGGCCTCCGGTTCGGGGCGTCCCGCCCGCGCCGCCACCGCCGTGGACTCGGTGTTCTCGGCGGCGATGGTGCCGCTGATGATGGCCACCCTCGCCGTGGTGGTGGCCTCCCAGATCCACGGGGTGGCCAGTCGCTGGGACACCCTGGCGAAGGTAGTCCCGGTGTACCTCGCCTTCGCCGTGGTGATGACCCTGATCGGCGCACTGGTGGGACGCCTCGCCAGGCAGAACACCGCCGCCCGACGGGCGACGGTGTTCACCGGGGTCACCCGCAACTCACTGGTGGTGCTGCCTCTGGTGCTGGCACTGCCGGACGACTACCAGCTGGCCCCGCTGATGGTCGTCACCCAGACGCTGGTGGAGTTGCTGGTGATGGTGGCGCTGGTCCGCCTGGTGCCGCGGATGGTGCGCTGACCTACTCTGCGGCCTGCTCCGCTGACGCAGCGGCCTCCCCGTTCGGACGCGCCAGCTTGCGCAGCTCCGGGGCGATCCCGGCGAGCTGGCTGAGCAGCTTGGTCAGGTCCTGACCCTCACCGATCATGGTCAGGTTCGAGGTGGCCAGGCTGTCGGCGATGGCGCGCATGATCTCCGGCATCTGCTCGACCATCTGCTGGTCCAGGGCGATGGCGTCGCCGGCGGACAGTGCCTCGGCGGTGATGCGGGTGGCCTCGGCCTGTGCCTCCGCCTCGATGCGCCGACGCTTGGCCTCGGCCTCGGCCGGCTTGATGACCTCGGTGACCAGGTTGTTCTCCGTCAGGCGGGCCTGCTCGACAGCCAGCTCGGCCTGGGCCGCGGCGGTGTCCTGGTCCGCCTTGGCCTGGATCATCGCCAGCTCGGCCTTCTTCTCGGCGACGGACTTGTCCGCCTCGGCCTGTGCCAGCGGCTCGGCGTTGCGGGCCTCGGCGCGGGACTGCGCCACGGCCTTCTCGTTGGACGCGACCTCGATCTGGGTGTCACGCTCGTACTGCTACTTCCGACGTGCGGACTTCTCCCGCTCCTCGGCGATCTCGGCGTCCCGCTGCGCCTCGGCGACGGCCTTCTCGCGCTCCACGCGGGCGAGCTCGGGTGCGGAGAGAGCGTTGATGTAGCCGGAGGGGTCGCTGATCGAATTGATCTGGAAGGAGTCGATCTGCCAGCCGAAGGTCAGCATCTTCACCTCGGCGTTGTGCAGCACCTCGGAGGCGAGCTTCAGCCGGTCGGAGATCATCTCCTCCACGGTGAGCGTGCCGATGATCGCGCGGGTCTCACCGGAGAAGATGTCGTGGGCGGTGGAGAGGATCTGGTTACGGTCCACGCCCAGGAAACGGTTGGCGGCCTGGGTGATGTTCGGCTTGTCCGACTGCACGGAGAACACCACGGAGGCTTCGACGTCCACGTCCACGTTCTGCTTGGACTGTGCGCGGACCTGGATGTTGACCGTGTTCGCCCCGATGTGGAAGCGCTGAACGCGGTGCAGCACCGGGACAGACCAGGCACCGCCTCCGACGACGACACGGTAGGGACTGTCCGGTGCACGGCCGGTGAAACCACCGGTGATCAGCAGTGCTTCGGTCGGTTTCGGGACATCGTAGAGCACAGGTGCCTCTTTTCTCGTGGTTGGAGAGTTACCCAACCATGGTGACACATTTTAGGTATGCCTACATGGCAGGGGTGTAGAAACCTGGGGATTCCTTCGAACCGCCAATTCCCGGTCAGCTATCCCCAGTTCGGAGCGTTGTCCCCTTCACCGGGGTAACACCTCACAGTGGAACCGTCGGCCGCCGTCGTGGTCTCACCCTCATTGGCCTGCAGGCGGGTGCACTCGTCGCCCTTGTTCGGCGCAGCCTCGGGCGCATCTGTCGACTACCCCGCACCCTCGTCGTCGGCGTCCGCGGTCTCGGTCTCGGTGGACTCGACCTCGTCGCCGGCGGAGCCACCGTTTTTGCTGCCACCACCGGAGTTATTCCCGCCGGAGTTGTTGTTGCCGCCGCCGTTGCCACCACCGGAGTTGTTACCGCCAGCGTTGCCACCACCGTTGCCGCCCGGTTCACCGGGCTCGCCACCACCGTTGGAACCGCCGTCCTCCCCCAGCTCGTCCTCATTGGTCGCGGACGCCGACGTCGTCTCAGATTCACTGCTCGTCTCGGACACGGTCGAGGTAGGCGGAGTGGTGGTTTCCGAATCATCGTCGTCATCACCACCACAGGCTGCGAGGGTCAACGAGGCAGCCAAAACGGCCGCGACAGCAAAAGGCTTACGGAATGACATGAATTCTCCTGTGGATCATTATGGCCTGCATGTGAAGATCGGCCCTTAGGTGCGTCAGGGTCCATAAGGTTAGTTCACGAAATTAAAGGTCTTAACCTCGGCCCCCTTAACCCCTCAGATCAGGCCACCGGACCCCGCCGGTCACGGGTGACCTCCGCCCGGGCCGCAAGCTCAGCATCCGCCGGGTAGTCCACCGCGACCAGGTTCAACCCGCACGCCGGGGCCACCGGAACCTTGGAACTACGCTCCCGCTCATCGAGCAGTCCGGCAGTGAAGTCCGCTGCACGCCGCCCCTCCCCCACCGACAGAACCGCACCCACCAGCGAGCGCACCATCGACCAGCAGAAGGCATCGGCGACCACGACCGCCTCATAGGTCTGCGGTTCAGCGGCCGTCGAGACCTCCCGCCACGTGAACTCCTGCAGATCGCGCACCGTCGTGGCATTCGGCCGGTACTTGCAGAAGGCTGCGAAGTCGTGCAGCCCCACCAGCGCGTCCGACGCCAACTGCACCGCGTCCAGATCCACCTCACGACGCCACACCGCGGTATCCCGCACCCGCAACGGCAACGGTCCCGCCGGCGCAGTCGTCACCCGGTAGACGTACCGGCGGCGCAACGCCGAGAACCGGGCGTCGAAGCCCTCCGGTGCCCGTACCGCGCCGTGCAGCCGGATGTCGGCGGGCAGGATCCTGGACAGCCGACGAACCAGGTCCTCCGGATGCTGCAGTGAACGCTGCTCGAATGCCGACACCGGAACATCGACATGGGCGACCTGGCCGTTGGCGTGCACGCCGGCGTCGGTGCGTCCGGCGACAACCAGTTCCACCGGATGGCGCAACACCATCGCAAGTGCGTCCTCCAGGACGCCTGCGACGGTACGGAGCCCCTCCTGCGGGCCCTTCTGACGTGCCCACCCGTGGAAATCGGTGCCGTCATAGGCCACGTCCAACCGGACGCGGACCACCTCCTCGCAGTACTCCACCATCTACTTCTCCTCAGCCGTCGACCCGGTCGACCCTGTCGACCCGGCCGACTCTGTCGACTCTGTTGGCTCTGTCAACTCTGTCGACCCTGTCGCGCCCGGACTCGCTTTCACCCCAGGGCCGACACCCCACTGCGCCTCCATCTCAGCGACACGGCGGCTCTCCTGGTCCGCTGCACCACCGAGGGAGTACATCCCGGTACCGATGATGATCAGCCAGAAGGTGATGGTGTCGAAGGCGATGCGCTCGTAGGCGCCGGGGAACCCGTTGGACCCCAGGAACATCAGCGTGAGCATGCCCAGCACCGAGACCGACAGCATCATCTTCGTCAGCGGGATGTACGCCCCGTAGATCAACGGGGACGGATCCGCACCCGCCGCACGCCGGTAGGAGCCGAGACCGGCCAGCAGTGCCATCAACGTCCAGACCGTCAGCGCGAAGAACAGCATCAGCACGTCATGGCCGAGCCTGCCGACGTTGTACGGCACCAGAGCAGCCGCCGTGTAGAACACCCCGGAGCCGACTACGAGCGGCACGACAAGACCCAGCGTGGTATGCCCTTCACGCTGCGCCGACGCGGCGATGACCGCACCGGCCACGATCAGCAGCACACCGGCGATGACATAGGACGTATTGGTCACCACGTGCGCCGGATTGCACACGTAGCGGGTACCGACACTGTCGCGCAGCACCTGGCATTCAGTGACGGTGAAGTCCGCCAGCCGGTTGTCCGTGATCGAGTACAGCCCTTTCCAGCGGATGAACGCCGCGGCCTGACCGATGCAGGAGAAGATGCCGCTCAGGAAGAACAGCACGCCGGCACCTCGGTAGGACAACACCCGAGAAATCTTACCAACCCATCCTGGCAGCCCTCGCCACCCCACACCGTCGCTCAGCCCCGCTCATCACCGGCGTCCGCCGCCGTCCGCCGCCGTCCGCCGCCGTCCGCCGAAATTGGCATACCTGGAGGTACGTTCCCGGGCCGTGAGCGTTCCTCCAGGTCTGGCAATGTGATCCGGAGAGCGCCCGGGGACGGGCTACTACCGCTCACGTGTGTGCACACAAAAGCCCGCCCCCGCGCACGGTGGTGTGCACGGGGGCGGGTGGGGTGAGCACCGCGGCGGACCGCGGCGATCATGCCGTGGGGAACGGGACCTTACTTGGCCTCGTCCTCGGTCTCCTCGGCAGCCTCGGTGACGTCGGCCTCTGCAGCCTCATCGGCGGCAGCGGCGTCGGTGGCCTCGTCGGCCTCGACCTCGGGAGCCTCAGCGGCCTTGGATGCGGCGGCGCGGGTTGCGCGGGTGGCCTCGGTGGAGGCGAGCTCCTCCAGCACCAGCGAGATCTGGGACACCGGGGCGTTGTCGCCCTTACGGTTCTCCAGCTTGATGATGCGGGTGTAGCCACCCTCGCGGCCCTCGAACTTCGGGGCGAGCTCGTTGAACAGGTAAGCGACAACTTCCTTGTCCGTGATGAGCTTCAGGACGTTGCGACGATCCGCAACGGTGCCCTTCTTGGCCTTGGTGATGATCTTCTCGACGTACGGACGCAGCAGCTTGGCCTTGGCATCCGTGGTCTTGATGGCGCCGTGCTCGATGAGCTGAGCTGCCAGGTTGGCGAGGATCTTCTTCTGGTGGGAAGCAGATCCGCCGAGGCGGGCACCCTTCTTCGGGGTAGGCATAACTTCTCCTCGTGTGTTTCTTTGGTCAGACTGTGTCCAGCGCGGTCCAGCACAGTTCAGTGCGGACGCACTGGTGAGCGCGATGTCACCGGCACAGCCGACAGCGGTTCCCTGCGCCAGTTAGAACCAGGACTGCAGATTTACTCTGCGATGTCCTCACCCTCGGTGTCGACGAATTCGCCGGACTCCGGGTCGTAGCCCTCAATGTCGTTGATGTCGAAGCCTTCGGGGGCGTCCTTGAGACCCAGGCCCAGCTCGGCGAGCTTGACCTTGACCTCGTTGATGGACTTCTGGCCGAAGTTGCGGATGTCCAGCAGGTCGGACTCGGTGCGTCCGGCAAGCTGGCCCACGGTGTGGATGTCCTCGCGCTTCAGGCAGTTGTACGAGCGCACGGAGAACTCGAGGTCCTCGATCGGCAGCCCGTAGGCGGCGATGTGCTCGGACTCCGTCGGGGACGGGCCGATCTCGATGCCTTCTGCGGCGATGTTCAGTTCCTGGGCCAGACCGAACAGCTCCACCAGTGTCTTGCCTGCGGACGCCATGGCGTCGCGGGCGGTGATGGAGTTCTTGGTCTCGACATCGATGACCAGCTTGTCGAAGTCCGTGCGCTGCGCGACACGGGTGGCCTCGACCTTGTAGCTGACCTTCAGTACCGGGGAGTAGATCTGGTCGACCGGGATACGGCCGATCTCACCGGTGGTGGCAGCCGCCGGAACGTAGCCGCGGCCACGCTCGACAACGAGCTCGACATCGATCTTGCCCTGCTCGTTGAGGGTGGCGATGTGCAGGTCCGGGTTGTGGACCTCCACACCGGTCGGAACGACGACGTCGGCTCCGGTGACCTCACCGGCGCCCTCCTTGCGGATGTACATCGTGACCGGCTCATCGGAGTCCGAGGACAGCACCAGGGACTTGATGTTCAGGATGATGTCGGAGACATCCTCCTTCACGCCGGGGATGGTGGTGAACTCGTGGAGCACACCCTCGATCCGGATGGAGGTGACTGCCGCGCCCGGGATGGACGACAGCAGGGTACGGCGCAGCGAGTTACCGAGCGTGTAGCCGAAACCCGGCTCCAGCGGCTCGATGACGAACCGGGAACGGGACGGGCTGACGAACTCTTCGCTCAACGCCGGGCGCTGGGAAATGAGCATCTTCTTGCTTCTCCTTCGTGGCGACCGCTATTTGACGCCAAATGAGGTGAACAACATGGGGTTGGGGTCTAACTGTGGGGTACCGCCGCCGACCGCATGCGGTGACGACGATGAACGGGTCGGTGAGGACCCGACGTCCTACTTGGAGTAGAACTCGACGATGAGCTGCTCCTGCAGCGGAACGTCGATCTGGGCGCGCTCGGGCAGCTGGTGCACGAGGATGCGCAGGGTGGACGGCACGACCTGGAGCCACGCCGGCACGACGGCGTCGACGAGCAGCTCCTGGGCCTCCTCGAACCACAGCATCGAACGGGAGCGGTCCCGGACGTCGATGATGTCGTACTGGGAGACCTGGAAGGACGGCACGTTGATGTTCTTGCCGTTCACGGTGAAGTGACCGTGGGAGACCAGCTGGCGGGCCTGTCGACGGGTGCGGGCCAGGCCGGCACGGTAGACGACGTTGTCCAGACGGGACTCCAGCAGGACGACCAGGTTGTCGCCGGTCTTACCCGGACGACGGTTGGCCTCTGCGTAGTAACGGCGGAACTGCTTCTCCATCACGCCGTAGGTGAAGCGAGCCTTCTGCTTCTCCTGCAGCTGGGTGAGGTACTCGGACTCCTTGATGCGAGTACGGCCAGCCTGACCCGGGGGGTACGGGCGGCGCTCGAAGGAGCGGTCCCCGCCGACGAGGTCGACGCGGAGACGACGGGACTTACGGGTGGCGGATCCGGTGTAACGAGCCATGATCTAATCCCTATCCTTTCTAGTTAGACGCGACGACGCTTCGGCGGACGGCAGCCGTTGTGCGGCTGGGGGGACACATCCGAGATCGTTCCGACCTCGAGGCCGGCGGTGGACAGGGAGCGGATGGCGGTCTCGCGGCCGGAGCCCGGACCCTTGACGAAAACGTCGACCTTCTTCATGCCGTGCTCCATTGCCTTACGGGCAGCGGACTCGGCAGCCATCTGGGCGGCGAAGGGGGTGGACTTACGGGAACCCTTGAAGCCGACGTGGCCCGAGGATGCCCAGGAAATCACAGCACCCTTCGGGTCCGTGATGGACACGATGGTGTTGTTGAAGGTGGACTTGATGTACGCGGCGCCGTGCGCCACGTTCTTCTTTACGACGCGGCGGCCGGTACGGCGCGCGCCTGCGCGTGCTTTGGGAGGCATAGACTACTTCTTCTTTCCTGCGATCGTCTTCTTCGGGCCCTTACGGGTACGAGCGTTGGTCTTGGTGCGCTGACCACGGACGGGCAGGCCACGACGGTGGCGCAGACCCTGGTAGCAGCCGATCTCGATCTTGCGACGGATGTCAGCCTGGGTCTCGCGGCGGAGGTCACCCTCGACCTTCCAGGTGGCTTCGATGACGTCCTTGAGAGCGGAAACCTGCTCGTCGGTCAGGTCCTTGGACCGCAGGTCGGGAGAAATGCCGGTCTTCTCCAGCAGTTCGCCGGCACGGGCGGGGCCGATGCCGAAAATGTAGGTGAGTGCAACTTCCATGCGCTTGTCGCGCGGGAGGTCAACACCAGCAAGGCGTGCCATGAGGCAGTTCCTTCCGGTTTGTCAGCGGCGGTTTTCTCCACCCTCGTCCCGGTAACCCGATCTTGTCCCGGAGAATTCCGGGTGTAGTTCGGCAGGCTCCAGCCGCCGCGGCCGGAGGTGTTCCCGTCAACTCCACTGCGCTTTACAGCGACAGGGCGTGACGGGGAGATGAGTGGAGGCGTTCTTCATGTCAGTCGACCAGACCGTGGGGACGGCCCGACCGGTGTCTACTTGTAGCGGTAGACGATCCGGCCGCGGGTCAGGTCGTAGGGCGACAGCTCCACGACGACCCGGTCCTCGGGGAGGATACGGATGTAGTGCTGACGCATCTTGCCGGAGATGTGTGCGAGCACCTTGTGCCCGTTGTCCAGCTCAACGCGGAACATCGCGTTCGGCAGGGGCTCGATGACCTTGCCCTCAACCTCGATGGCGCCTTCTTTAGCCATATCCTCCACTTTTCCCGGCCCGTCCCACGTCAGGGGCAGGCCATTAGGTCTGGTCTTGTTGTGCTGCGGACCGCGGCACACAACCGTGTGCATGCCTGTGTCCACACCAACGGCTAATCGTACGGCAAAAGCCCTGGGCACACCAAATGGTGTACCCAGGGCTTCACCGGCGTCCCCGGGGCCAGCTCTCCGCAGCGGTGCTGCGGCCGTTCCTCTAGTACCGCGGGGTGAGGATCCGGGGGCCGTCGGCGGTGGCGGCCACGGTGTGCTCCCAGTGCGAGGCCCAGGACCCGTCGGTGGTCTTCACGCCCCAGTCGTCGTCGAGGACGTAGGAGTCTGCGGTGCCCAGCGCCAGCATCGGCTCGATCGCCAGGGTCGACCCCTCCTCGATGAACGGTCCCTTACCGGGCTTGCCTTCATTGGCGAGGTAGGGCTCCTGGTGCATCTCTCGCCCGATGCCGTGTCCGCCGTAACCGTCGACGATGAACAGAGGCACCCCGAACGTGTCGGCGGCCCGCCCGGTGGCCTCCTCCAGCGCCCACGAGACGTCGGTGAGCCGGTTCCCCGGCACCATCGCTTTCAGACCCTCGTACAGGACGAACTCGGTGGCCTGGTTGAGCCGGCGGACGTCGTCGGACAGGGCGTCGTCCCCGCCGACCCCGAAAGTCCACGCGGAGTCACCGACCCAACCGTCCAGGGTGGCACCACAGTCGATGGAGACCAGATCGCCGTCCTTCAGGACGGTCTCGGCATCCGGGATGCCGTGGACGATCATGTCGTTGACCGAGGAGCAGACGCTTCCCGGGAAACCGCCGTAGCCCTTGAACGTCGGCACCGCACCGGAGGAGCGGATGATGTCCTCGGCGACCTCGTCGAGGTCCAGGGTGGTGGCCCCGGGCACGGCGGCGTCCCGGACGGCCTGCAGTGCACGGCCGACGATTTCGCCGGCCGCCTGCATGGCGTCCAGTTCCGCCGGGGTCTTGCCCCGGATGATCTTGCGTGACTTACGGAAACCCATGGGTGCTCGGAGCAGCTCTCTAGCGGTCCAGGGCGTCGAGGGTGGAGCACGAGATGTCCTCGACGGTTCCCTCGGCGTCGACGTTGACGATGATGTCGGAGTAGAAGTCGATCAGCGGGGCAGTCTCGTCCCGGTAGACCTGCAGGCGGGTGAGGATGGTCTCCTCGGTGTCGTCGCTGCGGCCACGGGCCAGCATGCGCTCGACCACGACGTCCTCGGACACCTGGTAGTTCAGCACACCGTCCAGGGCGGTGTCCTTGTCGCTCAGGATCTCACCCAGGATGCCGGCCTGCTCGACCGTGCGGGGGAAACCGTCCAGCAGGAAGCCGTCGACGGCGTCGTCCTGCTCCAGGCGCTTGCGCACCATGTCGGCGGTCACCGACGTCGGGACCAGCTTTCCGGCGTCCATGTACTCCTGCGCCTGGCGACCGAGTTCGGTCTCCTTGGCGATGTTCTCACGGAAGAGGTCACCCGTGGAGATGTGCGGCACCTTCAGGGAGTCAGCCAGAATGGCGGCCTGCGTGCCCTTGCCCGCACCGGGAGGGCCGAGGAGAACGAGTCTCATTTGAGGAATCCTTCGTAGTTGGCTTGCATGAGTTGTGATTCGATCTGCTTGACGGTGGTCAGTGCGACCGAGACCATAATCAGGATAGCGGTACCACCGAACGCACCAAGACTTGAGGCTGCCCCATCATCGGCCAGGCCCATGGTGATCGCGACATTCGGCAGGACGGCGATGACCGCGAGGTACACTGAACCGACCAGCAGCAGGCGGGTCATCACGTACCAGAGGTACTCACTGGTGGGACGTCCCGGACGGATGCCCGGGATGAACCCACCGTACTTCTTCATGTTCTCGGCCTGGTCGGCCGGGTCGTACTGGATCGACACGTAGAAGTACGAGAAGAAGATGATCAGGGCACCGAAGCCGACGATGTACTTCCAGTCCGAAGGATCGGAGAGCACCGTCATCACGTTGCGGTTCCACCAGTTGTCGTCCTGGCCGGCGTTGCCGGACTGGATGATCTGGGTGATCAGGATCGGTACCGTGAGGATCGACGAGGCGAAGATCACGGGGATAACGCCGGCCTGGTTGACCTTCAGCGGCAGGTAGGTGGAGGTCTCCCCGTACTGGCGACGACCCACCATGCGCTTGGCGTACTGCACCGGGATACGGCGCTGGCCCTGCTCGACGAAGATCACGCCGATGATGAGGATCAGCACGGCGACGACGACACCGGCGAAGACGAACCCACCGGAACTACTCAGAATCTGACCGCCCTGCGAGGGTACCTGGGTGGCGATACCGGCGAAGATCAGCAGTGACATACCGTTGCCCACGCCGCGGTCGGTGATCAGCTCACCGAACCACATCACCAGCACGGCACCGGCGGTCATGATGGTGACCATGGTGATCAGGCCGAAGACACCGACGTCCTCGTGCAGGACGCGGACGTCCTGCCCCAGGAGCTGACGACGGTCAGCCAGCGCCACGATGCCGGCCGACTGGAGCAGCGCCAGCGCCACCGTGAGGTAGCGGGTGTACTCCGTCATCTTCGCCTGACCGGACTGCCCCTCCTTCTTCAGCTGCTCGAAGCGCGGAATGACCACGGTCAGCAGCTGCACGATGATCGAGGCGGTGATGTACGGCATGATGCCGATCGCGAAGACCGACAGCTGGAGCAGCGCGCCACCGGAGAAGAGGTTGATCAGCGTGTACATGCTGTTCTGGCCGTCTTCGGTCAGGGACCGGAGCTGCGAAGTGACCTCCGCGTAGTCCACACCCGGGGTCGGGATCTGTGCTCCGATCCGGTACAGCACGATCATCGCAAGAGTGAAGAAGATCTTCTTGCGTAGATCAGCATCCCGGAACGCAGAGAGCAAGGCGGTCACGTTTGCCTCCTGGTTCAGCGGACACGTTCCGGGTGGGGTACCCGGGGCCGGCCCCGCCGATGGTTTCTACTTGGGGGTAAGTGTGTGGGTCAGATTATTCCGTCGGCAGAGACCGTGTGACGGACGGCCACGCAAACGGGAAACAGACAACTGCACAAGGATAGCAGCACCCGAACGGTAGGCTACATTTCCGGCCCTTGGGCCGCAGAGTTGTTCCGGGTTTGAGAGGGGTGCGGGCGGGGCGAGCGGCAGTCTCGGGCAGGGTGTGAAGCGAGCTCGGGCAGGGTGTGTACGGGGCACATGTCTGATTCGTGGGATCGTGTGCTGGTTTTCCGGCCCGATCCCAGCGATTCATCACACGTATCTGACACCGTCCCACCCTGTCCCGCCCCGCCCTACCGACATCGGGCCGCCCCGTCCCACGAGAACTGTGCCGGACATGACGAGAACCCCGCTCCCCCAGGACCGGGGAAACGGGGTTCGGCGTCTGTCCGTGGTGACCGTGTGCACGGTCAGGACGGTGAAGAACTAGGCCTCGGTGACAGAGCCGCCGGCAGCCTCGATCTTCTCCTTGGCAGACTTCGAGAACTTCTGCGCGGACACGTTGAGTGCCACGGAGATCTCGCCGTCGCCGAGGACCTTGACCGGCTGGTTGGCGCGGACCAGGCCCGCGGCAACGATGTCAGCAGCGGTCACGTCGCCACCCTTGGGGAAGGCGGTGGCCAGCTCGTCGACGTTGACGACCTGGAACACGACCTTCGCCGGGTTCTTGAAGCCCTTCAGCTTCGGCAGGCGCATCTGGAGCGGCATCTGGCCACCCTCGAAGTACGCCGGCACGTTCTTACGGGCCTTGGTTCCCTTGGTACCGCGACCGGCGGTCTTGCCCTTGGACGCCTCGCCTCGACCCACACGGGTCTTGGCGGTGTTGGCACCCTTGGACGGCCGCAGATCGTGGAGCTTGATGGGATCGCTCATTTTCTACTCCCCTGCAACTTCCTCGACCTTGACCATGTGGCGCACGGTGTTGATCTGTCCGCGGACAACCGGAGTGTCCTCGCGGACGACCGACTGGCCGATGCGCTTCAGGCCAAGCGAGCGCAGCGAGTTACGCTGCTTCGAAATGGTTCCGACGGTTCCCTTGAGCTGGGTGATCTTCAGTGCCATGGAAATCACGCTCCCTGTCCTGCAGCGCGTGCGCGCAGCATCGCGGCCGGGGTGACCTCTTCGACGGTCTTGCCACGGCGGGCAGCAACCTCTTCGGGGCGGACCAGCTGCTTGAGGGCGTCCACGGTGGCGTGGACGACGTTGATGGCGTTGTCGGAGCCCAGGGACTTCGACAGGACGTCCTGGATGCCAGCGCACTCCAGGACCGGGCGGGCGGCGCCACCGGCGATGACACCGGTACCCGGCGCAGCCGGCTTCATCCAGACGACACCGGCGGCGTCCTCACCCTGAACCTCGTGGGTGATGGTGCCGGCGATCATCGGGACACGGAAGAAGTTCTTACGAGCTTCCTCGGCACCCTTCTGGATCGCAGCCGGAACTTCCTTGGCCTTGCCGTAGCCGACACCGACCATGCCCTGGCCGTCGCCCACGATCACGAGAGCGGTGAAGCTGAAGCGACGACCACCCTTGACGACCTTGGACACGCGGTTGATGGTGACGACGCGCTCCAGGTACTGCGAGCGCTCGTCCTGCTGGTCGCGACGGCCGCCACGGCGGTCGTCACGCTTGTTGTCGCGGCCGCGGTTGTCGCGGTTGTCGCGGTTGCTATCGGCGGAGCGTCCGCCGTTACGATCACGATCCGACATCACGCGTTCCTTCCGTCGGTGTAAATGTTGTCGATACGCATTAGAACTTCAGACCACCCTCACGTGCAGCGTCAGCCAGAGCGGCGACGCGGCCGTGGTACTGGTAGCCACCACGGTCGAAGACGACGGTCTCGATGCCGGCGGCCTTGGCACGCTCGGCGATGAGCTCGCCGACGCGGGCGCCGCGGTCCTTCTTCTCACCGTCGAGTGCACGGACCTCGGGCTCGATCGTGGACGCTGCGGCCAGGGTGTGGCCGGCGACGTCGTCGATGAGCTGGGCGTGCATGTGACGGGAGGTGCGGTGGACGACGAGACGCGGGATCTCGGCGGTGCCGCTGATGTTCTTGCGCAGACGGTAGTGACGACGCGTACGCGCGACGCGGCGGCGGGTGGAGATGTCCTTGCCCACCGGCAGACGCTTGTTTGATGCAGTGCTCTGTGCCATCTCTACTTACCCGTCTTTCCGACCTTGCGACGGATCTGCTCGCCTTCGTAGCGGATGCCCTTGCCCTTGTAGGGGTCGTCCTTCCGCAGACGACGGATGTTGGCGGCGATCTGTCCGACCTGCTGCTTATCGATACCGGCGATGGAGAACTTGGTGTTTCCGTCGACCGCGAAGGTGATGCCCTCCGGTGCCTCGATGAGGACCGGGTGGGAGTAGCCGAGGGAGAACTCGAGGTTCTGGCCCTTGGCCTGGACGCGGTAGCCGACACCGAAGATCTCCATCTTCACGGTGTAGCCATCGGTGACGCCGACAACCATGTTGTTGACGAGCGACCGGGAGAGGCCGTGCAGGGAGCGGTTCTTGCGGTGGTCGTCCGGACGGCTCACGATGATCTCGTTGTCCTCCTGGGCAACGGAGATCGGGGCCGGGATGACCTGGGAGAGGGTGCCCTTGGGGCCCTTGACCTCAACGTTCTGACCGTCGATAGCGACGGAAACGCCGGAGGGGAGGGCCACGGGTGCCTTACCGATACGTGACATTAGTACTTAGCCTCCTCTTCCTTTACCAGACGTAGGCGAGGACTTCCCCACCCACGCCCTTCTCGGTCGCCTGTCGGTCGGTCAGCAGGCCGTGGGACGTGGAGATGATGGCCACGCCCAGGCCGCCGAGGACCTTCGGGAGGTTGGTGGACTTGGCGTACACACGCAGGCCCGGCTTGGACACGCGACGCAGTCCGGCGATCGAACGCTCGCGGGACTGGGAGTACTTGAGCTCCAGGGTGAGCTGCTTGCCGGTCGAGGCATCCTCGACGGCGTAGTCGGCGATGTAGCCCTCGGACTTCAGGATCTCAGCGATGCTGGCCTTGATCTTGGAGGACGGCATCGAGACGCTGTCGTGGAACGCGTTGGACGCGTTCCGCACGCGGGACAGCATGTCCGCGATGGGGTCAGTCATGGTCATGGGATGACCTATAGCCTTTCTCGTCAGGGTTCCCGACCCACCCGGGCGTCACCGCGTGTTGATTGACCCGCAACTCGACGCTCCCCGGGCTCAATAGTCCGGATTGCTCGCTACCTGGTGTTCTTGACGCGGCCGCAAAGGGCGGAGGGCCTGTGACAAAGTGGTTCTTGAACTTGCTTGGACGTGATAGACGCACACCTGACGGTGCCCGTCGTGGTCTTCGGTCCCGGGATCGGAGGGCACAGGTGTCCCCCGCGAGACCTGTCCACGCTAGCAACCTGGGCAAATAAAGGCAAAATGAGTGTCATACACCACCCTCACACCCGGTCGGCCCCCCCGGGAGTCCCACCGGTCCGCGCCCCTTCCCTCGACCGAATGATGGTCCGTCCCCACTATGCGCGTAGGCTTTACCCCTGCATCCACTCTCAGTGACTTCAGCGACTTCAGCGAGGTATTTCCAACACTATGTGCGGCATCGTCGGCATGGTCGGTAACAACCCGGTCAACCAGGACATCTACGACGCCCTTCTCCTCCTGCAGCACCGCGGGCAGGACTCCACGGGCATGGCCACGGTCGAGGACGGCGGCCACATGCACCTCTTCCGCGCCAAGGGTATGGTCCGCGAGGCCTTCCGTACGCGGGACATGCGGTCCCTGCTGGGAACCGCCG
The DNA here is from genome assembly GCF_052264515.1 of Candidatus Corynebacterium faecigallinarum. Taxonomy (NCBI): domain Bacteria; kingdom Bacillati; phylum Actinomycetota; class Actinomycetes; order Mycobacteriales; family Corynebacteriaceae; genus Corynebacterium; species Candidatus Corynebacterium faecigallinarum. The sequence goes on along the minus strand of NZ_JBQQOC010000002.1, from coordinate 141,619 downwards.
GGCTGGGGCATGTGCGTTATGTGACGAAGGGGGCGGCATCCAGTGAGGAGGAGGCACAGCCCTTCTACGTCAACTCCCCCTACGGCATCACCCTGGTGCACAACGGCAACCTCACCAACACCCGCGAGTTGACCTCCGAGATGCGCTACCGCGACCGGCGCCACCTCAACACCACCTCGGATACCGAACTGCTGCTCAACGTACTTGCCAATGAGCTGCAGTCCACCACCGGGCCGGACGACCTGAACCCCGACGCCATCTTCGACGCCGTCACCGCCACCCAGGACCGGGTCGAGGGCGCCTACGCCGTCATCTCCCTGATCGCCCACCACGGCCTGCTGGCCTTCCGCGACCCCAACGGCATCCGTCCGCTGGTCCTCGGTCGCCGTGGGCCGACCGGCCCGAACGGACAGTCCGACGGCACCACCGTCGCCGGCCACGACGAATGGGTCGTGGCCTCGGAGTCCCTGGTCCTGGAGAACGCCGACTACGAGGTCGTTCGCGAGATCGCCCCGGGCGAGGCCGTGTTCATCAGCTCCGATGGCATCCTGTACTCCCGCCAGTGCGCCCCCGGCGCCACCCTGGAACCCTGCTCCTTCGAGTACGTCTACCTGGCGCGACCGGACTCAATGATGAACGGCATCAGCGTCTACGACTCGCGACTGCGCATGGGCGCCCGGTTGGCCGGCACCATCGCCAAGCATGTCCCGATCGAGGACGTGGACGTCGTCATGCCGATCCCGGACTCGGCACGTCCTGCGGCGATGGAGGTCGCCCGCACCCTGGACCTGCCCTACCGCGAGGGATTCTTCAAGAACCGTTACGTGGGCCGGACGTTCATCATGCCCGGCCAGGCGGTGCGCAAGAAGAGTGTGCGCCAGAAGCTCAACGCCATGTCCACCGAGTTCGCCGGCAAGCACGTCCTGTTGATCGATGACTCGATCGTGCGCGGTACCACCAGTTTCGAGATCATCGCGATGGCGAAGGCCGCCGGGGCGCGCAAGGTGTCCTTCGCCTCCGCCGCCCCGCCGATCCGCCATCCGCACGTCTACGGGATCAACATCCCCAACCGTGAGGAACTCGTCGCCACCGGACGCACCATCCCGGAGATGTGCGAACTGCTCGGCGCCGATCACCTGGTGTTCCAGGAAGTCGAGGACCTCGCCGCGGCGATCCTCGACGGCCAGACCGACACCACGCTCGACGGCCTGGACCTGAGCTGCTTCACCGGCGAGTACGTCACCGGCACCATCACCCAGGACTACCTGGACTGGGTGGGGGAAACGCAGGTCTCCTAAGATCCGGTTTCGCCGGTATCATCGGGAAGCGTGACTGAGAACCTTCCCGACCAGAGCCGGCTGCACCGGGGCGAGATCGTCCCGGGTAAACCACTGATCGTCGTGGCGATGGCGTCCGAAGCGTCCGGCATCGACGAAGACTCCCCCGTCCTGCTCACCGGAATCGGGCGGATCCGTACCACCCTGGCCCTCACCGACTGTCTGCACCACTACCTCCGGGTCGGCGGACTGCCCAGTGCGATCATCAACATCGGCACTGCGGGGGCACTGCGTCCGGGGATGTCCGGACTGCACCGGGTGGACCGGGTGCTGCTGCACGACTTCTCGCATGCCGCGGTTGCCGCACTGACCGGGGCTGACGAGTATCCCCCGATCGAGCTGGCCGACACCGCGTCGTCCGGGTCGTCCGTGACCTTGGCCACCGGCGACACCTTCGTCGACGACGACACCACACGCGACCGCCTGGCCGAGGACGCTGACCTGGTGGACATGGAGGGATACGCCGTGGCCATGGTCGCCCAACACTTCGGGGTGCCGGTCCAGTTGCTCAAACTGGTCAGCGACTCCGCCGACGGCTCCGCCGCTCGTTCCTGGGAGCGTGAGATCCCCCGACTGGCCCGGGAGCTGGCCAACCACACCCGTAAAGCCCTCGAAGCCCCCGCTTAGCCTCAGCTTACTTCGGCGTCTCACATTGTGATATCTTCATCATCATGATGTTTCGTCGTCCGGCCAGGGCACTGGCCTGTCTCCTGCTGTCTGCCACTGTCGCCACCACCGGCCTGACGGCCTGCGGTGTCGGGTCACAGAACGACACCGGCACCACCGGCACCGCGGAGGAGACCTCCTTCGAGGCCGCACTGACGGCCTTCACCGACCAGGCCGATGTCTCCGACCCGAGGGAGATCACCGGCACCTCCACCGCGGAGACCGTCGGGGACGTCACCCCGGCCGAGGGGGCCGGGGACGCCGAGCCGGACCTGCCGGTGGAACTCACCGATGCCGACGGCCACGACGTGACCATCGACGATGTCAGCCGGATCATCCCGCTCGACATCTACGGCACCATCTCCCGCACCCTCGCCGGCCTGGGCCTGCGGGACAATATCGTCGGACGCACCGTCTCCTCGATGGAGCCGTCACTGTCCGACCTCCCGGTGGTGACCCAGGGCGGGCATTCGATCAACGCCGAGGCCGTGCTCAACCTCGACCCGTCCCTGGTGATCGTGGACGGCAGCATCGGGCCGGATGAGGCCATCTCCCAACTGCGCGACTCCGGTGTCTCCGTGGTGAAGATCAACCCCGACCACTCCATCGACACCGTCGGCGACGACATCTCCACCCTGGCCTCTGTCGTGGGTCTGTCGGAGGTCGGGGACACCCTGGCGACCCGCGCCGAGGATGAGATCGATCAGGCCATCGAGGCGATCGGTGACACCGCCCCCGGGGATCCGATGCGCATGGCGTTCCTCTACGCCCGCGGCGACGGCGGGGTCTTCTACATCCTCGGCTCCGGCGACGGCACCTCCGACCTCATCGAGTCACTGGGCGGGGTGGACGCAGCGAAGGAGCAGGGCATCGGCAAAGCGTCCCCGGCCAACGCCGAGGCACTGGCCGAGCTGAACCCGGAGGTCATCGTGATGATGTCGGCGGGCCTGGAGTCCACCGGCGGGCTCGACGGGCTGCTGGCCAAGCCAGGCATCGCACAGACCACCGCCGGCGAACGTCACCGGATCCTGTCGATCCCGGACAGCCAGGCGCTGAGCTTCGGGCCGCAGTCCGGCGAGATGCTGCTCACCGCCGCCGCAGCGCTCTACCAGGCGGAGTAGCGCCCGGGCAGTCTCGACTATCCTCGACGGTCACGGCCTCGCACCTGTCCTTGTCAGAAACGTGGGACCATCTGCTGGTTTTTGACCGACATACCAGCGATTCATCCCACGTTTCCGACATGGGCGCCCCCGGGGTCCGGACCATCCACCAGCGAAAGGACCGCGCCATGTCCGACACGTCCGACCAGACTGACCAGACTGACCAGACCGACAAGTCAGGTAGCTCCAACCGCAAGGACTCCCCTGAGGCGATGCGCAGTGCGCATGCCTGGCTCACCCAGGTCGCCGAGGAACTCGGCCTGCCGGAGGAGGTGGTCCGTGCGAGCGTGAAGGACGTGCTGGACCTCACTTCCGCGGTGGCGCACAACCGGTCCCGCCCGGCTGCGCCGGTGACCGCCTTCCTCATCGGCCTCGCAGCAGGACAGGCTGCCGCACAGAGTGCAGAGCTGTCCGCAGCGCAGTCCGCAGGCCCGGAAAACACCTCCGCAGATAACCTCTCCGAGGCATTCTCCCCTCTGATCGAGCGCATCACGACCCTCGCGCAGGACTAGTTCGGGCCGGGTCCGGGGACGGAATCACCGAACGGCCCTACGACACCGCCATATGACCGAGGTCACAACCTGCGGTTTCCCGACGACCCCGTGCCGACACCGCCGCGCAGGATAGTGGTCAGGTCAACAACAGCACTTTTCCTGTTCGCAGCCCCGCACCGGGCAAGGATAGGCTCGATGGCATGACCAGCCTGCAAGAACCCCGCGCCCAGGTGAACCCGATCGCGAACCGGTACGACCACCCGGATGTCTCCGAACTGGAGGACACCGCCACCGGTCTTCCGGCGGTGCTCCACGCCATGGGGCACGCGCTGCCGAACAACGCGACGCCTTCGCTGCTGACCATCAACAAGCACAAGGGCTTCGACTGCCCCGGCTGTGCCTGGCCCGAGCCTGACCAGGCCGACCTCAACATCGTCGAATTCTGCGAGAACGGTGCCAAGGCCGTTGCCGAGGAGACGACCCCGAAGAAGGCCGATGCCGCATTCTGGGCCGACTACTCCGTCAGCGAGCTGCGGGAGAAGACCGACCACTGGCTGGGCAAGGTCGGACGCATCACCGAACCACTGCTCTACGACCGCTCCTCCGGCGACGACCACTACCGTCCGGTGAGCTGGGACAAGGCCATCGGCATCATCGCCGAGCAGCTGCAGCGCACCGAGCCGGACGAGGCGGTCTTCTACACCTCCGGCAAGGCCCCCAATGAGTCGGCCTACGCCATTCAGCTGCTGGCCCGTCGCATGGGCACCAACAACCTGCCGGACTGCTCGAACATGTGTCACGAGTCCACCGGCGCCGCCCTGTCCGCCACCCTGGGGCTGGGCAAGGGGTCGGCCACCATGAACGACTTCCACACCACCGACCTGATCATCTCCGTCGGCCAGAACCCGGGCACCAACCACCCGCGCGCCCTCACCGCCTTCTCCCGTTGCAAGGACAACGGTGGCCACATCATCTCGGTCAACCCGATCCCCGAGGCCGGGCTCATGAACTTCCGTGAGCCGCAGTCGGTGAAGACCTACCTGGGCTTCAAGGAGAAGATCTCGGACGACTACCTGCAGGTCCGTCTCGACGGTGACCGCGCCCTGTTCCTGGCGATCAACAAGGAACTCGTCCGGCGCGACAAGGTCATCGACCACTGGTTCATCGAGAACTACACCACCGGCTTCGAGGACCTCACCGCCCACCTCGCGGAGCTGGACGACGACGAGCTGGCACTGGCCCACGGCATCCCCCGTGAGCAGGTCCTGTCCACCGTCGACGCGATCGAGAAGGCCGACTCCACCGTCATCACCTGGACCCTCGGCGTCACCCAGCACAAGGACGCGGTCGCCACCATCCAGGAGATGACCAACACCCTGCTGCTCACCGGACGCATCGGCAAGCCGGGTTCCGGCACCGCCCCGCTGCGCGGCCACTCCAACGTCCAGGGCGACCGCACCATGGGCGTCTGGGAGAAGTCCCCGGAGAGCTTCCTGGCGGCGATCGAGAAGGAGTTCAACTTCCCGGTCCCCCGCAGGCACGGCTACGATACCGTCGCCTCGCTGCAGGCCATGCGCGACGGCAAGGTGAAGTTCTTCCTCTCCCTCGGCGGCAACCTGATCCGCGTGGCGTCCGACACCTCGGTGCTGGAGCAGGGCGTGGCTGCCAATGAGCTGACCGTGCACCTGTCCACCAAGCCGAATGGGTCGCACGCCTGGCCGGGCGAGAAGTCGCTGATCCTGCCGGTGCGGTCGCGTACCGACATGGACATCCAGAAGGCCGGCCCGCAGTCGGTGACGGTCGAGGACTCCGCCGGCAAGGTCCACGCCTCGACCGGTAAGCGTCGGGCGAACCGCAAGGCGAACCTGAAGAGCGAGGTCGACATCCTGTGCTCCATCGGCCGGGAGACCTTCGGCGATGCGTTCTGGCAGCCGATGATCGACGACTACGACGTGCTCCGCAACCACATCGCCAACACCATCCCCGGGTTCGAGGACTTCAACGAGAAGCTCAAGCACCCCGGTGGGTTCTACCTGCCCAACGGCCCCCGCGAGCGTCGTTTCCCCACCGACGACGGCAAGGCCCACCTGACGGTGAACCAGCCGAATATGGTGCAGCTGGCGGAGGGTCAGCTGATGATGAACACGGTGCGCACCCACGACCAGTTCAACTCCACCGTCTACGGGATGCACGACCGTTACCGCGGCATCCGTAACGGTCGCCGGGTGGTCTTCGTCAACCCGCAGGATGCCGCGGAGCAGGGCCTGCGCGACGGCGACATCGTGGACATCGTCTCCCGCTGGGAGGACGGCGAGCGCCGCGCCCCGGCCTTCCGCGTCGTGGAGTACGACCACTCCCGTGGCGGCTGCACCACCTACTTCCCGGAGGCCAATGTGGTGATCCCGCTGGACCACGCGGTGAAGATTTCGAATACCCCGGTGTTCAAGTCCACCCCGGTCTACCTGGAGCCGACAGGGCGCCGCGCCGAGGACATGCCGCCGATGCCGTCGGCGGAGAAGTAGTACGCTTCCTTGATCATGGGACGGTTGATTGACAAGGCCAGGGTCACGAAGGTCCGGGTCAGCGGCGACAGAGGCGGCGCAAGTGGTGCCACCGTGGAGGTCGACACGCGTGCCGACCGGCTCGCGGTGGAGGAACCGTTGCAGATCCGGGTGGACGGCACCGACCTGACCACCACCATGCGTACCCCGGGCCACGACATCGAGCTGGTCCACGGGCTGCTGCACGCCGAGGGGGTCATCTCGCACCGTTCGGACGTCTCCACCGCCCGCTACTGCGCCGGTGCGGTGGGTCCGAACAACGAGAACACCTACAACACCCTGGACGTCTCCCTGACTCCCCCAGACCTCCCGACTCTGCCCGTGGCGCAGCCCTACCTGCCGGTGCGCACCGTGACCACGAACTCTGCTTGTGGCGTCTGCGGCACCCGCAGCATCGACGACCTGCTGAAGCAGAAGCGCTACACGCTGACGCCGGTGCGTCCCACCCCCACCAGCATCATCGCGATGCCGCAGGCACTGCGCGAGGCCCAGGAGGCCTTCCGCAAGACCGGCGGCATCCACGCGGCCGGCGCCTTCACCACCGACGGGCGTCCGTTGATCGTCCGGGAGGACGTCGGACGCCACAACGCCGCCGACAAAGTCATCGGTGCACTGATGCTCGACGACCGGCTGCCGGGGGACGTCGATGCGTCCGACCCGGACCGGGCGGTGTACCTGGTGATGAGTTCACGGGCGTCCTTCGAACTGGTGCAGAAGGCGGTGCTGGCCGGGTTCTCCGGGTTGGTCGCCGTCTCCGCGGCGACGTCGTTGGCGGTCGACATGGCCCGCGAGTCCGGGCTGCTGCTCACCGGCTTCACCCGGGACGACCGGTTCAACCTGTACAGCGGCGACCTGGCGTCCTGACCGCAGGAAGACACGGCCGGGTTACACCGACAAAGTTTCGTCGGGGCAATACTGTGGTGTCCATGAGTTCACCCGAGCCCACCACACCCGAGCCCACCAAGGGCATCTTCCGCGGCCCCACCCTGGCGTGGGCGTTCTGGGACTGGGGATCGGCGGCATTCAACGCCGTGCTGGTCACCTTCATCTTCTCCGTCTACCTCACCGACTCGGTCGGCACCTCCATCGAGGGTGAAACGGGCGGCGGGATCAGCCCGGCCAGCTGGTACGGCATCGCCATGGCGGTGGCCGGGGTGAGTATCGCGCTGATCGCCCCGATCATGGGTCGGCGGTCGGACATCCGGGGTACCCGACGCCGCTCGGTCGGTCTCTGGACGTTCATCACAGTCGGACTGATGTTCGCCCTGGTGGGCATCGGTGACGATCAGCCGGTGTACTTCTGGGCCGGTATCGTGATCATGGCCGTGGCCTCGGTGACCTTCGAGTTCGCCGAGGTCAGCTACTTCGCGATGCTCTCGCAGGTCTCCACCCGGGAGAATGTGGGACGGGTCTCCGGTTTCGGCTGGTCGATGGGCTATTTCGGTGGGATCGTCCTGTTGCTGGTGTGCTACCTGGGGTTCATCGCCGGCGAGGGTGACACCCGCGGCTTCCTGAACGTCCCGGTCGAGGACGGCTGGAATGTGCGCCTGGTGGCCGCGCTCGCCGCCGTGTGGTTCCTGGTGTCCGCCATCCCCGTGCTACGCAAGGTGCCGAAGAACACCCCGGACCCGGAGACGCAGACCAACTCGGTGAAGGAGTCCTACCTGGGTCTCTTCCGCGACATCAGGGCGCTGTGGCACACCGACCGCTCGGCGGTGTGGTTCCTCATTGCCTCAGCGGTCTTCCGCGACGGCCTGGCCGGTGTGTTCACCTTCGGCGCAGTGCTGGCGGTGTCGGTGTACGGGCTGAGTGCCGGCGACGTCCTGCTGTTCGGCGTGGCGGCGAACGTGGTCTCCGCACTCGGCGCGCTGGGGGCCGGTTACCTGGACGACCGGTGGGGGCCGAAGCCGGTGATCATGGTGTCACTGGTGCTGCTGGTCATCGACGCCGGGGTGCTGTTCTTCGTCGACGGTCCGCTGATGTTCTGGATATTCGGCCTGGTGCTGTGCCTGTTCGTCGGACCCGCCCAGAGCGCCTCGCGTTCCTACCTCACCCGGGTCAGCCCGCCCGGTCGGGAAGGCCAGATGTTCGGCCTGTACGCCACCACCGGACGCAGTGTCAGCTGGATGGCACCGGCCGCCTTCGCCATCTTCACCGCGACCACCGGCGACGACCGCTACGGCATCTTCGGCATCGCCGTGGTGCTGCTGGCCGGCCTGCTGCTGTTGCTCAAGGTGCGTGGCGAGAAGGACATGAAAGACGTGAACAGCACTAACCAGGAAGAAGGGTCCACAACGGAACCCTGATGGGGTATGTTGAGCCTGCTCTAACTTCAAGGAGGCAATCACCCTGGCTAAGGGATTCAACGGGGCACTGCTCCACACCCTCGGCGCCAAGGACCATGTCCTGACCGTCACCGGCAAAGAGTGGCGCACCGCCGCCCAGTGGCGGGTGTAAACGGGCGGGTCTGAGCTGGGCGGGTCTGAGTCAGAGCATCAGCTGCATCAAGGGCATGTCCAGCCAGCGGCCGAAATTGGGTGCCGACCTGACGCACCGTCCCGCACTCCTCGAAGCCCACCTTGGCGTGGAGCTTCAGTGAGGCGGTGTTGGAGCCTTCGATCGCGGCGACCATGACGTGCTCGTCCTCGGTCCGGGCGCGCACGATCAGCTCCTCCATCAGTGCGGTGCCCACTCCCCCGGCGCGGCGGGTGCCGTCGACGTAGATGGAGTTCTCGACGGTGTGCCTGAAACCGTCGTGTTGGCGGAAGTCCCCGTAGGTGGCGTAGCCGAGGACCTGCTCGACGCCAGTGTCATCTGTGTCATCTGTCATCACGGCGGTGAGCGCCACCGTCCCGGGCACGCGGTGCTCGGCCAGCCACTGCAACCGGTTCGCCTCGTCGACGATGTCGTCGTTCCACACGGCCACGGTGTTGGCGACGGCCTCGTTGTAGATCGCGGTGATCGCCGGGATGTCTGCCTCGACGGTCTCACGGACGGTGATCTCTGGGGTGGTCTGTGGGGTGGTCTGTGGGGTGGTCTGTGGGGTGGCCTCAGCCATGGTCACAGACATTGCCGGCCGCGCCGCACCCACCATGTCAGACAGGTGTGACCATCTGCTGGTTTCCGGCCTCAGGAACGACGATTCGTCCCACGTTTCCAACACCACGGGCGCAGCGACAAAAGGTGATGGCAGGCCCCACGGCCGCCGATGAACGGTCAGCCCGTTCTACATACCCAACCCCCTATGGGGGTATCTTGTTTCCCCGGACATACTTTTTGACGGAATCAGGCTAACTTTCTCCTCAGCGAGGCGCTGTGCCCTGCACTTATTCCGCTCGAAGGAGAGCCACCCATGTCTCTGATTCTTGAAATCCAGGAGATCGTCGCGGGTCCGATCAAGGACCTGTACCTCGAAATCACCACCGGTCCCCTGTTCCGGTTCCCGGCCCTGCCCCCGGTCAACATCAACATCGGCCCTGACACCGTCGGCGACCTGAACCTCGGCCCGTCCTTCGGCGACCAGTTCCTGGGTTCGTCCTTCGGCGATGCCAACCTCGGTTCCTCCATCGCCCCGGACCTGGGCTCCAGCTTCGGCTCCAGCAACGGCGACCAGATCATCGGTTCCACCGGCCTGGAACTGCCGAGCCTGCCGAACCTTCCGATTCCCGGCCTGCCCGGCTCCAGCTAGGCCCCGCGCCACTCTTTTTAGTTCTCCAGCCTCTCCACTCTCCTGATTCTCCAGCCTCTCCTCCCTCACGACAAACGCCACGACCCATCCTCTGGGGTCGTGGCGTTCGTCGTATTTGTTGAGCTGGAGACGAGACTTGAACTCGCAACCTACGGTTTACAAGACCGTTGCGCTACCGATTGCGCCACTCCAGCGGAAAACCCGGCCTCACGCCCCCAGCTCACACTGGACCGACGGCTCCACGGTATTCGACAGGTGATCCTACCAGCAGCGTCGGGGGCACATCGAATCCTCCTGCCCGTGACGTAGAGTGAGCAGGAGAAGCATCGGCGCCGACCATTCTCCGCCAAAGGAGAGGTCAACGCCGACCGGGTCGACAGAAAGGGTGAGAGCAGCTCCGTGGGACGTGTCACCAACCGAATCACCTCCCTGCGCAACCGCGCATACGACTTGGTCTCCGGCGGCAACAAGTCGACGATCGACACGATCCGCACCGCGCCTCCGCCGTCCCCCCTCGCCCCGGTCAACCTCACCGACCCTGCCGAGGTCCACCGGGTGATGGACACCGCGTCACGTATCGGTGACCTGCTGCTGGCCTCGGGCACGGGCAACACCGATACGCGCGCGCAGATCCGCGCGGTCACGTCGTCCTACGGTCTGTACGGCTGCCACGTCGACATCACCCTGAACACGATCACCATCTACACGTCATCCAACGGCACCAGTGCGCCGACCAACACCTTCCGGGTGGTCCGGTCACTGAACACGGACTTCTCGCGGCTCACCGAGGTCGACCGCCTCGTCCGGTCGATCGTCAACGGTGCCACCGAACTGGAGCTGGCCCGCAGCATCCTCGACGACATCGAGACCAGCCCACCGCCCTACCGCATCCGCTGGGCGGTGCTCTCCTGGGGAGGTTTCGCCGGATCGGTGGCCCTGATGCTCGGCGGCGAGCCACTGGTGGCCTTGATCGCCACGATCACCACGGTGATCATCATGGCCACGAACGTGTGGCTGTCCTCGAAATCGTTGCCCTTGTTCTTCCAGAACTTCTTCGGCGGGATCATCGCCACCATCCCCGCGGCGGTGAGCTACAGTTTCGCCCGGTCTCTGGACATCTACTTATCGCCGTCGTTGGTGATCGCCTCCTGCATCGTCGCGATGCTCGCCGGGTTGACGCTGGTCCAGGCATTGCAGGACGGCGTGACCGGCGCCCCGGTGACCTCCTCGGCACGGTTCTACGAGACCGTGCTGATGACCGGCGGAATCATCTCCGGCATCGGTGTCGGAGTGATGCTCACCGCGGAGCTGGGCATGACCCTGCCTCCGATCGACACCAGTTCCACCCAGGGGAACTTCGGCGGCGCGGCCGTCCAGGTTCTCGGCGGGGTAGGTGCCGCGATGTTCTTCGCGTTGGCATCCTTCACCGCCCGGCGAGCGTTGGTCATCGCCACGGTGACCGCGCTGATCGCCTACTCCTTCTACCGGCTGGTGCTGCTGGAGATGGGGCTGGGTGCGGTGACCTCCGCCGGTGTCACCGCAGCGTTCGTGGGCCTCGCCGGTGGTCTGCTGTCCCGTCGGTACCTGATCCCGCCGCAGATCACCGCGATCGTGGGTATCACCCCCCTGCTGCCGGGGCTGGCGTTGTACCGGGGCATGTACTCGATGCTCACCGACCAGTTCGTCTTCGGTATCTCCAACCTCGGTATCGCCCTGGCCACGGCGACGTCACTGGCTGCCGGCGTGGTGCTGGGCGAGTGGGTGGCCCGTCGGCTGCGACGTCCTCGCATCCTGTACCGCCACAATGACCTGCGTCGTCCGCCCGCCCGTCGGGCCCGGGGCCGTCGGGGCTCGGGCGCCGGGTCGGGGTCGGGGTCCGACGCTGAGCGTCCTGCGGGACCGGCGCACTGGACGGTGCGTCGGCAGCGCCGACGCGGCACCCCGTGGTTGCCGGACCCGTTCGTCAACCGTCGCCGGAGGAAGGCAGACTCCGATCGCGGGGTGGACGCTGCAGGAGATGCCCCGACGGGCTAGAGTGGGCGCTTACGCAAGTTAGTTGACTGTTATCTCGACCAGTATTCACACCAGGGAGTTCTACGTGCCGCCGAAGGTCACCGACAACCACACCACCAGCGCAGAGTCTCTGCACGCCGTGGAGAAGGAGACCGCGATCGCTGCGCAGCGCATCGTCGCGACCTACGCCAATGACTTCCTCGACGCCGCCACGCTGATGTGCATGCTCGGGGTCGAGCCGGAGGGTCTGATCCACCGCAAGGTCGCCGCCGATGCCGCCGCGGAGGAAGAGGCCAAGAACCCGAAGCCGGCGAAGAAGGCCACCAAGAAGGCGACGAAGAAGACCACGAAGAAGGCTCCGGCCAAGAAGACCACCGCCAAGAAGACGACAGCGAAGAAGGCGACCAAGAAGACCACCGGGGAGTAGTTCCACGGCGGCGGGAAAGGGATTGAGGTCACAGTGACTACTGCGGCGAGTGCGGCGTCTGCGACGACTGCAGCGGGAACGACAGACGACCGAAGTGACATGGTGGTGGTCGCGAACCGGCTGCCCGTCAACCCCGCCACCGACGCGGAGGGGAACAGTTACTGGGCGACGAGTCCTGGTGGCCTGGTCACCGCGCTGCGTCCGGTGCTGAAGTCCAGCCACGGGTCATGGGTCGGTTGGCCCGGGGTCGCCGCTGATTCGCCGCAGGACGAGATCGCCGACGGTGACCTGCCCGGGTTGGCCGACGGGGTGTCACTGGTGCCGGTGAACCTGTCCACCGCTGAGTTCCACACGTACTACGAGGGTTTCGCCAACGCCACACTGTGGCCGCTGTACCACGACCTGATCGTCCACCCGGAGTTCCACCGTTCCTGGTGGCGGGCGTACCGCACGGTCAACCGCCGGTTCGCCGAGGCTGCCGCCCGGGTCGCCGCCGAGGGGGCGACGGTGTGGGTCCAGGACTACCAGCTGCACCTGGTCCCGGGAATGCTGCGTGAGATGCGCCCCGACCTGAAGATCGGCTTCTTCCTGCACATCCCGTTCCCCGCCCCCGAGCTGTTCCGTCAGGCGCCGTGGCGCTGGGACATCCTGCAGGGCACCCTGGGTGCGGACCTGATCGGCCTGCACACCCCGGATTCGGCATGGAACTTCCTGTACACCCTGCGTGCCCTGGGCGCCGACGTCACCTTCAGCAAGGTCGGCAGCGGCGATGCCTGCGGTACCGACGGTGCTGCCGGCACCGACGAGGAGGGCGTGTCCTATATCCGCGGTGCCCGGCTGCCGCGACGGGATGCCGTGGCGGGCACGGTACGCGCTCCTGACGGCCGCGAGGTCAAGGTGGGTGTCTTCCCGATCTCCATCGACTCGGAGGGAGTGACGGCCACCGCCTCCTCCCCGGAGACGATCGCGGCATCGACGGCCCTACGTCGCCGGGTGGGCTCCCCGAAGATCCTCTTCGCCGGGGTGGACCGGCTGGACTACACCAAGGGCATCATGCAGCGCCTCAAGGCGTTGGAGCATCTGTTCTCCCGCGGTGACCTCAACCCGGACGACGTGTGCCTGGTCCAGGTCGCCACCCCGTCGCGGGAACGGCTGGAGTCCTATGCCCGCACCCGGGAGGACGTGGAGCGCACGGTCTCCCGGATCAACGGTTCCTACGGCAGCCTGGGTCACACGGTGGTGCACTACTCCCATGCGAACATGCCCTTCGCGCAGCTGCTCGCCCTGTATTCCGCAGCCGATGTCATGCTGGTCACCCCGTTGAAGGACGGTATGAACCTGGTTGCCAAGGAGTATGTGGCCAGCCACTCGGACGGTTCGGGCGCCCTGGTGCTCAGTGAGTTCGCCGGTGCCGCCACCCAGCTTCCCGAGGCCTACCTGTGCAACCCCTATGACGTGGAGTCCACCGCCGCGGCGATCATGCAGGCGGTCACTGCCCCGGAGGAGGACCGTCGGGCCCGGATGACCTCGATGAGCGAGGAGGTCGCCGCCCACGACGTCCACGGGTGGGCCCGCAAGTTCCTGGAGGTCCTCGATCCGCAGGTGGTGACCGAATGAGCCGGGCCGGCGCGCTGAGGGGAACGTGCCTGGGTGTCGCCGTCGCCGGCGCGGCGGCCACACTCGTTGCCTGCGGCTCCGAGGCCCCCGCCGAGCTCGTCGACGTGCGCTGGCAGCTCACCCGGATCGAGGACGCTCCGGCCGAGGAGTCCGGCACCGCGGTGGAGTCCGGGCTGTCGCAGACCGACCAGACGCGGTCGTGGATCGCCCTGGGCGGCGGCGAGTCATTCACCGGCGGCATCGGGTGCATGGCGTTGAGCGGGACGATCGAATGGCTGGAGGGTGAGAAGATCCGCTTCGAGGACCTCGAGGCCCGCGACTCCTCGGAGCAGGACGGGACGTCCTGCATGCCCAACGACGAAGTGCTCGCAGACCGTCTCGTCGAGGTGCTGGACGACGCCGAACTGCGCTGGTCGACCCCGAGCGACGAGGAAATGCGGCTGACCCGCAGCGACGACAAGGTCTCCGACTGGCAGGCCCGACGCTTCGTCGAGTTCATCGCCACGTACTGAGTCGCGGCGCTCCGACTACCCTGGTCACCATGAGCGACAAGCGCAGCGTCAGCACCGTCACCCCCGCAGACGTCGAGTACCTCGCCCGGGTCCCGGAACTGTTGGTCGCCCTGGACTTCGACGGCACCCTGGCCGAGTTCTCCACCGAGCCGATGGACGTCCGGATGGTCCCGGGCGCCCGGGAGAGCATCGACCGGCTCGCCGGATACCCCGGCACCACCGTCATGCTGCTGTCCGGACGCAACCTCGGCATGCTGCAGCCCGTCGCCGACATCTCCGCGGTGGTCGACCCGGGCCCGGACGACATCCGACTGGTGGGCAGTCACGGTGCTGAACCCGCCGAGCCTTCCCTCGGGACGTCCGACGAACTGTCACAGGCACAGCGGACGCTCCTGGGCGTCCTCGGTGAGCTCGCCGAATCCTTCGCCCTGCGTGACCCTGGCCTGTCGGTGGAGTACAAGCCGTTCGCGGTGGGGCTGCACATCCGGGGCGCGGCGGACCGCCGGACCGCGGAGCAGGTCTACACGGATTTCGCCGCTGCCGCCGGCGAACTCGACGGGGCCACGGTCACCGAAGGTAAGGACATTGTGGAGGTCGCGGTGTCGGCGGCGACGAAGGGCGGCTACCTACGCACCTACGTTGAACACCACCGTCCGGACGCTGTCCTGTTCATCGGCGACGACGTCACCGACGAGACCGCACAGGCCGTCCTGAACCAGGGCGGGGACGCCTCCCACCACCCGGCGCGTCCTGATGTCGGGGTGCGGGTCGGCGACGGCGAGACGCTCGCCCAGAGGCACCTGGCCGATCCGACGGCGGTGGCGGCGTTCCTCGCCGAGCTCAGCGCGGCGCGGGGCCGACGGTAGCACCCGGCAGGTAGCGGGTCGGCAGGATGATCCGCGGCTCCGGCTCGGCCCACTGCATCGTCGCCGCACCGCGGGCCTCGCTGCGGCGAGTGGTCTCGGAATTGCGTCCGATCAGGGCGGCGAGGACGTTTCCGCTGGTGAATCCCTTTTCCCGGTTGGGCTGCTCCACGGTGGACAGGCCACGGGCGCGGGCGCGCGGGATACCGTCGAAGCCCACCACCGACAGGTCCCCGGGGACGTCCAGTCCGTTGATCTCGGCGTAGTCGAGCACTCCCAGCGCCTGACTGTCGGTCGTGCAGACCACGGCGGTGAGCCCGGGGTTGTTCTCCAGCAGTTCGGCGGCGGCTTCCCGCGCGGTCTCGGGGTTGTTGAGGTGTCGTTCCACCACAGGCACGTCCGGATGGTCGATGCCCGCGTCCGCCAGCACGTCCAGAATGCCGGTGACGCGGCCCTTCTGCACGTGCATCTGCGCATTCCGCAGGCGTTCAGCGCTCACAGGACCATTGTTCGGCGTGCGGTCCAGACGGATACACAGCACACCGATGCGGCGGTGGCCGGCATCGACGAGCGCCTGGGCGGCCGGACGGATGGCCTCGGCATCATCGATGCCGACGAAGTTGAGCCCCTGGTCGTCCGCCGGCTGGTCGCAGACCACGGTGGGGATCTGCCGGGCCCGTACCGAGGCGAGGAAGGGGTCGTCGGCGGCGACGGAGTATACGATGAACCCGTCGACGACCGCCTGGTTGACCAGGGCGGCGGGGCGGTCCTCCTCGCTGGTCTCCGCACCGGCGGGGATCAGCAGCATTGAGGTGTCCATGCCCACGCAGGCTTCTGAGACCCCGGACATGAACTCCAGGGAGGCCTGGTCCTCGAAGGCGTAGGTCATGTCGTCGGTGAGCAGGACGCCGATCGCCCCGGCGCGGCGGGTGCGCAGCGAGCGGGCCATGGGGTCCGGCCCGGCGTAGCCCATGCGCTCGGCGGTGCGCATGATCTTCTCACGCAGTTCCACGGAGAGCTGCTCGGGACGGTTGTAGGCGTTGGAGACGGTGGTCCGGGACACCCCCAGCTCTGCGGCGATGGACGCCAGCGTGCCGCGGCGGGCCGGCCGGCCGGTGGCGTTCTGTCGACGGGGGGAGCTGGATCGGTTCACAGCGACCATGGTAGCCGGTGGCGGGGAGCCCACCGCCGCCCGGGCGACAACTGCAATTGACTACCGTTACCAACAAAGGTTAAATTGGGTCGCATGAATCGTCACTCCCGTAGCCTCGCGGCACTCGCCGGCGCTGGTGCCCTCACCCTCAGCCTCTCCTCCTGCGCCGGAGGCTCCGACGACTCCGCCGCCGACAACGGGGACATCCGCATCGTCGCATCCACCTCCACCTGGGGCGACCTCGCCCAACAGGTCGTCGACGATGCCGAGGACGCCGCCGACACCGAGCTGGGAATCACGGTGGACACCATCCTGTCCGGCACCGACGACGACCCGCATGTCTACGAGGCAACCGCCCGTGACATCTCCACGATCCGTGACGCCGATGTGGTGGTGGGCAACGGGGCCGGCTACGACAACTGGCTCACCGACAACGCCAACGACGACGCCGAGGTCATCACCGCCGCACCCCTGGCCGAGGGGCACAACCACGGTGACGGCGACGAGCATGATCACGATCACGGGGATGACGACCACGACCATGGGGATGACGACCATGCCGACCACGACCACGGCAGCAGCATCCTCGCCAGCGAGTCCAACCCCCACGTCTGGCTGGACATGGGTGTCATCACCGGGTTCGCCGACTCCCTCGCCGCCCACCTGAACAGCCTCGACGACACCGTCCCGGCCGAGGCCACCGGCGTCACCGAGATGGCCGACGGCTTCACCGAACGGATCCAGGCCCTGCCGCACGCCCACGTCATCCTCACCGAATCCGTCGCCGGACTGCTGCTCGACGGATCCGAGGTCCACGACATCACCCCCGAGGGCTTCGCCCGGACCGTCCTCAACGAGGGTGAGCCGTCCGTCGCCGACCTCTCGGCCACCCGCGACCTCATCACCGACGGGGAGGTGGACACCCTGATCAGCAACCTCCAGTCCCAGTCCCAGTCCAGCGACCGCCTCTCCGACGCCGCCGAGGACGCCGACGTGCCGGTGGTCAACATCAACGAGACCCCCGGGGCCGACCAGGACTACGAGGACTACGTCGACACCGTGATCAGCGACCTTGAGGAAGCACTCGGCTAGATGAGCGTCCTCACCAGCACCGGCGCCGCCGTCGACCCGCTGTGGCGCGACCTCGACCTGTCCATCGCCCCCGGCGAGTTCCTCACCGTGCTCGGCCCCAACGGGGTGGGCAAGTCCACCCTGCTCAACGTCATCCTGGGCACCCGCCGGCTCTCCGCCGGGCAGGTGGAGGTCGGCGGCAACGGCCGGGTGGGGTTCATCCCCCAGCAGCGCATGTTCGACCCCGACCTTCCCATCCGGGTACGTGACCTCGTCGGCCTCGCCATCGGCCACGGCACCGTCAGGAACCGCCGTCCCTCACGCGCCACCGTCGACGCCGCCCTCGCCGAGGTCGGGGCGTCCGGCCTGGCGTCCCGACGCGTCGGCACCCTGTCCGGCGGCCAGCAACAGCGCGTGCGGCAGGCCCAGGCCCTGGCCAATGACCCGGACCTGCTGCTGTGCGATGAGCCGCTGCTCAGCCTGGACTACGCCTCCCAGCAGCGCACCGTCGAGCTGCTCGACCGGCGACGCCGCGAGCACGACACCGCGGTCATCTTCGTCACCCACGGCATCAACCCGGTGCTCGGTGTCACCGACCGGGTGCTCTACCTGGGCCCCGACGGGCACGTCACCGGCACCGTGGACGAGGTGATGACCGGGCCGGTGCTGTCCCGGCTCTACGGCACGGACGTCACCGTCGCCGAGGTCAACGGTCGGCTGGTGGTGGTCTGATGAACAGCTCAGTGACCTGGGACCTGCTCCAGGTCGACTTCGTCCAGCACGCCGTGTGGGCCTCGCTGTTGCTCGGCGTGGTCTCCGGGGCACTCGCTCCGCTGATCGTGATGCGGAAGATGAGCTTCGCCGCTCACGCCACCGGCGAACTGGCCCTGATGGGTGCCGCCGCCGCCCTGTTGCTCGGGGTGGGTGTGACCACCGGCGCGATCGTCGGGGCGATCCTCGCCGCCGTGGTCCTCGCCCTGCTGGGGTTGAAAGAGCAGGACGCCACGGTCGGCGTGGTCCTCGCCTTCGGCATGGGCCTGTCCGTGTTGTTCATCTACCTCTACCCGGGGCGCACCTCGGAGGCGTACGCACTGCTCACCGGCCAGATCGTCGGAGTGTCGGGAGCCTCGCTCGGAGTACTGGCGGTACTGGCGGTACTGGTTGTCGCGGTGGTGGCGTGGCTGTGGCGTCCGCTGCTGTTCGCCACCGTCGACCCGGTGATGGCCGCGGCCTCCGGGGTGCCGGTGAAACTGCTGGCCGCGGTGTTTGCCGTGCTCATCGGCGTGGTGGCGTCCCAGGGTGTGCAGATCGTCGGCGCCCTGCTGCTGCTCGCCCTGCTTATCACCCCGGGGGCTGCAGCGGTGCGGGTGACCTCGAACCCGTTGGTGGCGGTGGCCCTGTCGGCCTGCTTCGCGGTGGTCGCCGCCGTCGGCGGGCTGATCCTGTCACTGGAGCCCGGGCTGCCGGTGAGCCCCTTCGTGACCTCGATCAGCTTCGCGATCTACCTGGTGTGCCGGGTCATCGGCTGGGTCCGCGACCGCCGCGTCCAGCGCGACCGGCAGGACGGGCACGCTGGGCCGCCTGACCCCGCCGGGCACGATGACTGCCACGCGGAGTCACTCACGTACAGACTGTGAGCTGGTCGCGCAGGGCCTCCGGGACACCGTCGGTGATCAGCCGGTCCCAGGAGTAGCAGGGGTAGCCGGTGGGTTCGCTGCGTCCGTCGGCGACGTACTCGACCCACGTCTCCCCGGTCCAGCAGAAGTTGCGGACGTGGTCGGTGGCAGCTTGCCCGGCGCGCATCCACGCCCCGTCGCAGTACATCATCACATCGAGCATCTCCAGCCCCGTCGACTCGTGGAGGGTGCCAAGGGTGCAGGGCTGCGGCGCGGGATCAGGGTTCGGGTTCGGGTTCAGATCAGGGTTGGATGCTGTCTCGGTCACCGTGACGGTGCTCGTACCGGACGCGTCCGAAGCCTGGGCCTCGTCATCCCCTCCCGAGCACCCGGACACCCCCCACTCCGAGCACGACCGTCGCGGCGACCGCAGCGAACCTTCGGGTCGGGAAACTGGTGAACATGACAGCCTCCTCGGGCCGGTGGACAAGTCACTCTTATCCACTCCATCGACCGGCCTGCCCCGAACGTCACGTCCGGCGCTGTCAGAACCGGGCGCGGAAGAACTGCGGGGCATGCGGGATCTCCTCGCGCGGCACCCGCAGCTCCGCGGCGGCCCGCGCCGCCCAGTGCGGGTTCACCAGCGCCGCACGACCGATCGACACCGCGTGGGCCTGCCCGGTCGCCAACACCGTCTCCGCCTGCGCCGCATCCTCGATGAGCCCCACGGCGGAGACCACCGCAGCGTCCTCTCCGAGCCCTGCCTCGGCGAGGGTGTCCGTCACCTCGACCGCCAACGGCACCTGGTAACCGGGGCCCACCGGGATGGTCGAACCTTCGGTGAGACCACCGGAGGAGACGTCGATCCAGCTGATCTGGCTGTCGGCCACCAGGTCCCGCAGTACGGACGCCACCTCGCCGACCTGCAGCCCGTCATCGACCCAGTCGGTGCCGGAGACCCGGATGCCCAACGGCTTCGAGTCCGGCCACACCTCTCGCACTGCGGCGACGACCTCGCGCAACAGCCGCGAACGCCCGGCGAAGTCCCCGCCGTAGCCGTCGGTGCGGGTGTTTGTCAGCGGGGAGAGGAACTGGTGGATCAGGTACCCGTGGGCGGCGTGGATCTGCACCACGTCGTACCCGGCGCCGTCCGCCCGGCGCGCCGCGTCCACGAAGGACGCCACGACCTCCGCGATCCCCTCCTCCGTCAATCCGACCGCAGGGTCGAGGTTCGGCATCACCGGGCCGTCGACGGCGCTGACGGTCTGCCAGCCACCCTCGGCGACCGGCACCGTCGCATCGGAGAACCCCGGCAGCATCGGCCAGGTGGACGCCTTTCCACCGGCGTGAGCCAGTTGCACTCCCGCCGTCCGGCCCTGACCGTGGATGAGCTCGACGAGCCGGGCATGGGCGGTCACCTGTCCGTCCTCCCACAGGCCGAGATCCTGCGGGGAAATCCGTCCGCGGGCCTCCACACCGGTGGCCTCGGCCACCACGACACCGAACCCGCCGGCGGCCAGGGCGCCGAGGTGGGACAGGTGCCAGTCGGTGGGCACACCGTCGGTGGCATCCACGGCGTACTGGCACATGGGGGCGACGAAAGCACGGTTGCCCACCTCCAGACCGTTCTGGTCCGGGGTGGGCAAGATGACCGGGGTGAAGAGATTGTGACTCATACCGGGGTCCAACGCACCGGCTACGGCGACGATTCCCCGGGGGCTGAACCCCAGGGGTGTGCGTCCTACCCGCGCACCCGACGCTGGCGGGCGAACTCGCTGAGCACCACACCCGCGGCGACCGAGGCGTTCAGCGACTCGACGGTCGAGGTCATCGGGATCGAGAGAATGTCGTCGCAGGTCTCCCCCACCAGGCGCGACAATCCCTTGCCCTCGGAACCGACGACGACCACCACAGGGGTGGTGCCGTCGTAGGTGTCCAGGGTGTGCTGGCCACCGGCGTCCAGGCCCACGACCTGGTAACCGGCCTGCTGCAGCTGCTTCAGCGAGCGCACCAGGTTCGTGGCCCGGGCGACGGGCAGCCGGGCGGCGGTGCCGGCGGAGGTCCGCCACGCGACTGCGGTCACCGAGGCTGAGCGACGCTCCGGGATGATCACGCCGTGTCCACCGAAGGCGGCGACCGAGCGGATGACCGCACCGAGGTTACGTGGGTCGGTGATGTTGTCGAGAGCGACGATCATCCCGGGGCGTCCGGAACTCTGCGCACCATCGATCAGGTCCTCGACCTGGGAGTACTTGTACGGCGGCACCTGCAGGCCGATGCCCTGGTGCATGCCGTTGCCGGTCATCCGGTCCAGCTCGTCGCGGCTGACCTCGAGCACCGCGATGCCGCGCTCGGCGCAGGTGTGCACGGCCTCGGACAGCCGGTCGTCGTTGCCGGTGCCGACGGCGACATAGAGCGCGGTCGCCGGGGCGTTGGCGTGGAGGCACTCGATGACCGGGTTACGGCCGACGACCAGCTCCGGCTGCTCGGCGCGGTCACGCGGGTCGTGGCGTCCGGAGTCCCGGCGCTCCTGCTGCTTCTTCGCCTTGTGCTTCGCGTGGTAGACGCGGTCCTCGGCCTTCGGGGTCGGCCCCTTGCCTTCGAGCCCTCGTCGCCGTGTTCCCCCGGAGCCCTTCGAGGACCCCTTACGCTCGGTCTTGCGTACTGCGCCGCGGCGCTTGTCGTTTCCTGCCATGGGCACCACCCTACCCCCTCCCCCCTCGATTCCCCCTGTTCACAACCGTGGCCCTGCGCTGTACAGTTCTGTTCCCATGACACCTCAGTCCCGTACGGCCACCTCTCCCCAGCTGACCCGCACCGAGCGCCTCGACCGCCTGCCGGTCACCAAGCGTCATACGAAGCTGCTCGGCGGATCCGGCATCGGCTGGGCGTTGGACGCGATGGACGTCGGTCTGATCGGCTTCATCATGGCCGCGCTGACCACCCATTGGGGACTGACCCACACCGAGACCTCCTGGTTGGCCTCCGCCGGCTTCGTGGGCATGGCACTGGGAGCGACCTTCGGTGGCCTGCTGGCCGACCGGTTCGGACGCCGCAATATCTTCGCCGTCACGTTGTTGGTCTACGGTCTGGCCACCGGTGCCTCCGCCCTGGCCGGCGGGCTCGCGGTCCTCATCGCCCTGCGCTTCGTGGTGGGCCTCGGCCTCGGCGCTGAGCTGCCGGTCGCCTCCACGCTGATCTCCGAGTACGCCCCTCGCAAGGTCCGCGGACGCATGGTGGTCATCCTCGAGGCGTTCTGGGCGGTGGGCTGGCTGGCCGCCGCCGTCATCGGTGCTTTCGTGGTGCCGGTCGGCGAGAACGGCTGGCGGTGGGCGCTGGCACTCGGCATGGTGCCGGCGTTCTACGCCCTGTACGTGCGGATGAAACTGCCGGAGTCGGTGCGTTTCCTGGAGTCGAAGGGCCGCCACGAGGAGGCCGAGGAGATCGTCGCCGAGTTCGAGGCGTCCGAACCGACCCGCCTGAAGTTCCAGGCCGAGAACGCGGACGGGGCCTCCGACTCGTCCCAGGTGCTGGACGAGAAGCAGCTGGACGCTGCGATTCTCGCGGGTTCCGACGGAGCGTCCGCCCCGGTGACCAGCATCTGGGCCGCGCCGCTCCGACGCCGGACGGCGGCACTGTGGACCATCTGGTTCTGCATCAACCTGAGCTACTACGGGGCGTTCACCTGGATCCCGTCGATCCTGGTGGACCAGGGCTTCTCCCTGGTGAAGTCCTTCACCTTCACGCTGATCATCACTCTGGCGCAGCTGCCGGGGTATGCGGTGGCGGCGTTCCTCATCGAACGGTGGGGACGTCGCGCCACGCTGGCGGCGTTCCTGGCCGGTTCCGCCGTCGCGGCAGGACTGTACGGGCCGGCCGGTCAGGAGTGGCAGATCATCGCCGCCGGCTGCCTGCTGTCCTTCTTCAACCTGGGCGCCTGGGGTGCGCTGTACGCGATCGGGCCGGAGCTCTACCCCACCACCATGCGCGCCCGCGGCACCGGTGCGGCAACCGGCTTCGGGCGCCTGGCGTCGATCATCGCGCCGCTGATCGTGCCGCCGCTGCTGGTCTTCGGTGGTCTGCCGATCCTGTTCACCCTCTTCGGCATCGCGTTCGCGATCGCCGCGCTGGCTGCGCTGGCGCTGCCGGAGCTGAAGGGCACCCGCCTGCTGGAGAAGTAGCGGGGCGGCCGTCCTGTCTCTCCTCCCCGCCCCCTCCCGCCTACCGCCCCGGTGTCAGAAAGGTGGGACGAAATGCTGTGATCCACCCCTAAGCCACAGCGATTGGTCCCACCTTTCTGACAGGCAGTCGATCACGCGTACCAGGTGGGCGCATATCCCAGGGCACTACCCCAGCGACCAGGTCGCCCCGGCTGCGGAGTCAACCACCGAGATGCCGGCGGCCTTGAGCCGGTCGCGCACCGCATCGGCTGTGGCGTAGTCCTTCGAGGCCTTGGCCTCGGCACGCTGCTCGAGCTCGGCGGTGACCAGGACGTCCAATGCGGCAAGCGCATCGTCCGACCCCTCCGCTGCACCGATACCCTGACCTCGACCACGCGAATCGGCACCCGCCCAGGTCTCCGACAACGGATCCACGCCCAGCACGCCCATCATCGCGCGCACCTCACCGGCGAGGCGGACGACCTCATCGCGGTTCCCGGCGTCCAGCGCCTTGTTGCCGTCGCGCACGGCTTCGTGGATGACCGCCAGCGCCTGTGGCACGGCGAGATCGTTGTCCAGGCACTCCTCGAAGGCCGGCAGCCACTCGGTCACCGGCACCTCCCCGGCCAGTTCCACGGCACGTCCCAGGAACTTCTCGATGCGTCGGAACCCGGCCGCGGCCTCCTGCAGCGCATCCTCGGAGTACTCCAGCATCGAGCGGTAGTGCGCCGAGCCCAGGTAGTAGCGCAGCTCGATGGGCCGCACCAGGGTCAGGACATTGGGCACGGAGAGCACATTGCCCAGCGACTTCGACATCTTCTCACCCGACATCGTCACCCAGCCGTTGTGCAGCCACAGGGTGGCGAAGTCGTCCCCGGCGGCGTGCGCCTGTGCGGCCTCGTTCTCGTGGTGCGGGAACTGCAGGTCCATACCCCCGGCGTGGATGTCGAAGGCCTCGCCGAGGTACTTCCGGGACATTGCCGAGCACTCGATGTGCCAGCCGGGGCGTCCGTAGCCCCACGGGGTGTCCCAGCCGGGCTCGCCGGGCTTGGCGGCCTTCCACATCGCGAAGTCGCGCGGATCCTCCTTGCCTGGGGCGGCATCCTCACCCTGGTCCAGCTCGTCCAACTTCTGGTGCGACAGGAAACCGTACTGCGGGACTTTCGCGGTACGGCAGTACACCGACCCGTCCTCGGTGGCGTAGGCCAACCCGTTGTCGATGATGCGCTGGATGTAGGCGATCATCTCCGGGATGTGTCCGGTCGCGCGCGGCTCGATCGACGGCGGGGTCACGCCCAGCAGGTCGTAGGCGCGGGTGAACGCACGCTCGTGGGTGGCAGCCCATTCCCACCAGGGGCGGCCGTGCTCGGCGGACTTGGTCAGGATCTTGTCGTCGATGTCTGTAACATTGCGCACGAACGCCACGTCCAGGCCCTTGGCCTCGAGCCAGTTTCGCAGGACGTCGAACGCCACACCCGAGCGCACGTGTCCGATGTGCGGGATCGACTGCACGGTCGCGCCACACAGGTACACGCTCGCATGTCCCTCGCGCAGGGGGACGAAGTCGTGGAGTTCACGGGTCGCGGTGTCGAAGAATCGCAGAGTCACAACAAACAGTCTAGCTGGGAGATGAAAGATGAAACTGGCGACGGTACCGATCAGCGGAGCCAAGTGCACCGTACTGGTGGAGGACGTGGACTACCAGGCGCACACCATGTCAGGACGCGTGGCCGACCGCCGCAGCATCGGCGATCTGCTGCGGGGCAACGCCACCGGCCTGCGGCCTGCGGTGGAGTCGGGGCTGCGTCGCGACGGTGACCCGATCACGGTCTCGCTGGACGAACTGTCGCCGGTGGTGCGGCGTCCGGAGAAGATCTTCTGCGTCGGCCTGAACTACCGCGAGCACATCGTGGAGATGGGCCACCCGGTCCCCGACCACCCCACCTTGTTCGTGAAGTACCCGTCCGCGGTGACCTCGCCGTACGCCGAGGTGACCGTGCCTCCCGCCCTGTCGGCGAAGGCCGACTACGAGGGCGAGCTGGCGGTGGTCATCGGCACCCGGGTCGCTGGCGGACGCGACGACGTCTCCGCCGAGGAGGCGCGTGCGGCGATCGCCGGCTATGCGGTGATGAACGACTTCTCCCAGCGGGACTGGCAGTACCGGACGCAGCAGTGGTTGCAGGGCAAGAACCTCGATGCCTCATCCGGGTTCGGCCCGTGGCTGACCCTGGCCGACGAGTACGATCCGGTGGAGGCCGGGGCAGTGTTGCGGACCTGGGTCAATGGCGAGCTGCGCCAGGAGCACAGCACCGCCGACCTGGTGTTCCCCCCGGTGGAGCTGGTGCGCTACATCGCCAACTTCGCCTCCCTGGAGCCTGGCGATGTGATCGTCACGGGCACTCCGGAGGGTGTGGGGGCAGGCTCGGACCGCTTCCTCGCCGACGGTGACGTGGTGCGTATCGAGGTCGACGGGCTGGGGGCGGTGGAGTCCACGATTCGGATGTGAGTACCTGATGTTTTGGTAGGCTCTGCTCAGTACATACAGGAGACAACAGTTCTGAGAGACCACGGAGTTGACCTATGAGCATTCGCCTGACCCGCACCACCGGCACCGCGCGTCCGGTGCGTCGTGCCGCCGCCCTGGCTGCCGCTGCAGTTCTCACCCTCGGTGTCGCCGCCTGCGGCGATGACGATGATTCGGATGACGATGCTGCCGACGACACCGCCG
Source organism: Candidatus Corynebacterium faecigallinarum (assembly GCF_052264515.1). Classification (NCBI taxonomy): domain Bacteria; kingdom Bacillati; phylum Actinomycetota; class Actinomycetes; order Mycobacteriales; family Corynebacteriaceae; genus Corynebacterium; species Candidatus Corynebacterium faecigallinarum. The sequence continues at coordinate 115,553 of NZ_JBQQOC010000002.1, read as the reverse complement.
TCGAGCAGCCCGCCGACGACGACGCAGACGAGGCCGATGACACCGACGACGGGGACGACGACGGAGATGACGTAGGCGATGTCGACGGCATGTCCGCGGACAAGACCGACGACCTGGCTGACGGTGACACCATCACCGTGACCCTCACCGACCTGGATACAGATCAGGGCTACTACCTGGGCATCTGCGCTGCCGAGGGTGCCGCAGGCGGCCCGCCCACCTGTACCGGTGGCCGCGAGGACTCCGCCTGGATCGCCGCCGAGGGTGAGGAGCGGGCCACCGACCACTTCGATGCCGAGGGCAATGCCGAGGTGGAGCTGGATGTCAAGGCCACCAGCGAGGACGGCAGCCTGGACTGCACCACGGACTCCTGCGTGGTGAAGCTCTTCGGTGACCACCAGTCCGGTTTCGGTGACGTCGCCGAGCTGCCGGTCTCCTTCGCAAACTAGTCGGACGCGAGTCCGACCCACCCCACCGCGCTCACCGTGGTGGGGCTACTTGTTTTCACCGGTGGCCAGGAGTTCCGCCTGCACCACGTCTGCCGGCCCGGAGATCGTGAAGGCCAGGTCGGAGCCGGGAACGACCACCACGGTCTCGCCGGCCATCTCCATCAACGAGGAGTCGTCGACCACCTCGATCGGGGAGTGTGCAGAGGGCGGCTCGCCGGTCGGATGTGCTGAATCGAGTTCCTCCCGCGCCTGCTGCATCCGGTTCGCCGCGAGCAGTCGGTCGAAGGCGAAGACCTGCGGGGTCTGCGCGGCACGTAGCCCACCGCGCGCCCCATCGGGAGGCACACCACTGACCGGGGCGGACCGGATGACCTCGGCCCCGTCAGCGGCACCACCGCAGGCCACCTCGACCGTCTTGACCACCTCGGTCACCTCGGTCACCTCGGCCGTGTCCGGCACCGGCACCACCGGCACCACCCCGGTCCAGGCGTTGTTCGCCACCCCCTCACAGGCGGTGCGGACCAGTCCGGCGATCGCCGCCGGCGGGGTCAGGCACCGGGCCGCGTCGTGCACTGCGACGAGAACCCGGGACTCCTGATCCCCCACGTCACGTTCGATGGACTCGAGCGCAGCGAGCACCGAGTCAGCACGTTCTACGCCACCGACGACCACGGACACCGTCATCGGCGCCCACTGGACAGCCTGCGATGCCAGGAGTTCCTCGGCCTCGACCTGCATCTCAGCCGACACCGAGACCACGGTCCGGTCCACCTCGTGCGATGCGGCCAGCCCGTCCAGGCATCGTTCCAGAATGGTCCGTCCGGCGATCCCCACGAACGCCGTCGGCGTATCCTCCCCCAGTTGCCGTCCGTCGTCGATGGCGGCGACCACCGCGTACACGGTCACGACGCCTGCCGACACTACGTCAGATGTCCTAACGCGTCCCCGTCTGCCTTACCTGCGCTACTCGTCGTCTTCGCCGAGTTCGTCGTCCAGGTCGATCGACCGGGGGGCATCCTCGTCGGTGACACCGGCGGCACGCTTGGCAGCGGCCTCCTCACGGTGCCGGACGATGGTCTCCTCCATCCGCTGCACCGTCGCATCAGCCTTCTCGTCGTCGACGCCATCCGCCAGGGCGAGCTCGCCGACAAGCACCAGCCGCGCCTTGGCCAGCATGCGCTTCTCACCGGCGGACAAGCCACGGTCCTGGTCGCGACGCCACAGGTCACGAACCACCTCGGCGACCCGGTTCACGTCGCCGGACGCCAGTCGTTCCTGGTTCGCCTTGTAGCGGCGGGACCAGTTGCCGGCCTCCTCGACATCGGTTTCGCGCAGCATCGAGAATACCTTCTGCAGGCCCTCCTCGCCGACCACGTCTCGCACGCCGACGGTCTCCGCGTTCGCGGCGGGCACCCGCACCAGCAGGTCACCCTGGTTGACGCGCAGCACCAGGTATTCCACCGGTTCCCCCTTGAATACCCGCTGCTCGATCCCTTCGATCACTGCGGCACCGTGGTGGGGGTAAACGACGACATCCCCGATATTGAACTCCATGGCGACCCAGGATACCACCACCGCCACCACCACCGCCCGCGGCATCACCCGGCGTTCCGCACCGCTGGTGCCGGTCGCCCCAATCGGGTGGACCGGCGAGACCTGTCTCGCCGGTGAATAGGTGTCGGACCCCCGCACAGGATAGTGTGGACAGCGACGATTAATCAGCAGTTGGAGAAGAACGTTGGAGGACAACACTGTGAAGACCCGGAAGTCCGCCACCCGGCGAGCGCTTGCCGTCACCGCCGGTTGCGCGGCACTGGCACTGACTGCCTGCTCCGCAGGTCAGATCTCCCAGACCGCCAACCAGACCGCCGCGGTCAACGGCACCAACGGTGACCTGGGGGATGCCGCCGTGCGTGACGTCACCCTGATCGCCCAGGAAGACAACTCCGTGGCACTGAAGTTCAACGCCTCCAACACCGGCATCCAGGGCAACGAGATCACCCTGGAGAGCATCGACGTGCAGGACGCCGAGATCGACTTCGACACCCCCACCACGCTGCGCCCCAACTGCAGCCTGGTCGCCGATGCCGAGGCCGCCCTGGAAGAGATGAACCCGGAGGCTGTCGACAAGGGCTGCACCGAGTACCTCGCGACCGTCGTCGACGGCGAGGACTTCTACGCCGGTTCCTCCCGCGTGGTGACCTTCGAGTTCTCCGGTGAGGACTTCACCGGCGAGAACACCATCGAGATCAACGCCCCGATCGCCACCTGGTACCCCGAGTCCGGCAAGACCTTCCGCCACCAGGATGGTGTGACCCGTCAGGGCACCGACGCCATCGACGGCGACGCCGAGGGCACCCCGATCCACTAAGAATTTTCGTGTCCGGGCCGACCACTAAGGTTGTCGACCATGGCGACGAAATCTAAGAACCGCAGTGCGTTCCGCTGCTCCTCCTGTGGTCACCAGGTGACCAAGTGGGTGGGGCGGTGCCCCTCCTGCCAGGAATGGGGCTCGATGGAGGCTGTGACCCTGTCTGCGGCAGGGCCCGCGTCCGGGGGCGGCACAGGGGCGGGACGCACCGTCAACACCGGCGGGCTGACACCCACCTCACCGGCGCGTGCGGTCACCGACATCGACCCGACGACGGCCGACCACCGGCCCAGCGGCATCGGCGAACTCGACCGGGTGCTCGGCGGCGGCATCGTACCGGGCAGTGCCGTGTTGCTCGCCGGTGAGCCGGGGGCAGGTAAATCCACCCTGCTGCTGGAGGTCGCCAACCGGTGGGCTGCCCAGGGCCGCAGCGTCCTCTACCTCACCGCCGAAGAGTCCGTCGGCCAGGTACGCCACCGGGCCGAACGCACCGGGGCGCTCTCCCCCACCCTCTTCCTGGCGTCCGAGCATGACCTGGAGACCGCCCTGGGGCAGATCGACGCCGTCCAGCCGGAGCTGGTCATCGTCGACTCACTGCAGACCCTCAACGCCTCCGGGGTGGAGGGCGTGGCCGGCGGAGTGGCGCAGACCCGCGCGGTGGCTGCCACTCTCACGACCCTGGCGAAGTCCACCGGTCTGCCGGTGTTCCTCGTCGGACATGTCACCAAGGACGGCGCGGTGGCCGGCCCCCGCACCGTGGAGCATCTGGTGGACGTGGTGCTGAACTTCGAGGGCGACCGGCACAGCGCCCTGCGCTTCCTGCGCGGCCAGAAGAACCGCTTCGGGGCCACCGACGAGGTGGGGTGCTTCGAGCAGACCTCCGAGGGGATCCGGGAGGTCGCTGATCCGTCCGGACTGTTCCTGCACCACCGGGACGATCCGGTCGCCGGTACCGCGGTGACCGTCCTGATGGACGGGCGTCGTGCGATGCTCGGTGAGATCCAGACCCTGGCGATGGGAACCGACATGCACAATCCCCGTCGGGTGGTCACCGGTATCGACGCCAGCCGCGTAGCAGTCGTCCTGGCTGTCCTGGCCAGCCGGGTCAAGATCGACCTGATGAAACACGAGGTCTACGCCGCCACCGTCGGGGGAATGAAGATCTCCGAACCGGGTGCCGACCTGGCACTGGCACTGGCGCTGGCCTCCACCGCCGCAGAAAAGCCACTGCCCACCGGGCTGGTGGCCGTCGGCGAGGTCGGACTCGGCGGTGAGGTGCGCCGGGTGCCGGACCTGCGCCTGCGACTGTCGGAGGCCGCCCGGCTCGGATTCACCTCCGCCGTGGTCCCGGAGGCCACCCGTGGGGCCGACCGGGTCACCCCACCGAAGGGCCTGCGGCTGATCCCGGTGAGCACCGTCGCCGAAGCCGCGGCGGCGCTCGGACTCAAGCGAGGTTGAACGTCTGCGGCTCGGAGGTGTTGTCGCCGATGTGCCCGTAGACCATGTAGGCACCCGGGCCGACCGGCTCACGGTCGTCGCAGGAGTCCGGCGACGACGTGGTCCGGGACCAACCCGTCATCTCGTAGGTCCGGGAGTCCCCGGCCTCCAGCTCCAGCCGGGACGAGGAGGTCGGATTGTTGCAGTCCGTGTCGCCCCACACCCGGTCGTAGCTGGAGCCGAGGGTGAAGACCTCGAACTTCAGCTCCTCCTCCGACAGATCGATCTCGCATTCCGCCCCGGTGGGGTTCTCGACGGTGAGGAAGAAGTTGGGCTGCTGGCCCTCCCGGAAGGTGTTCTCACCCGGGCGGACGCTCAGCTCGAGATCGTCGATACCACAGGTGGACTGATTCGCCAGTGCGTCGGCATCGTCATCCTCGTCGCCGCGTGCATCGGTCTCCTCAGGCTCCTCCGACTCTGAGGGATCCGGCGTCTCCGACTCCGACGGTGCCGCCGAGGCATCCGACGACGGCTCCAGCGGAACGGAGGTGGTGGTCTCCGCAGTCGTCTCGGTGTCATCTCCCCCGCCGACCAGCGAACTCACCACCCACCACAGCACGGCAACGACCACGACGACCACCAGCACCGCGGTAATACGGCGACGACGGTAGATCTCCGGTGGAAGCTGTCGGGAACTGTTGCTCTGGCTCACAACTGCCAGTCTAACCAGCAGTTACGCCACGACAGTGGCATGACACCCGGAAATCCGGCAGCACTGAAGCACTGAAGCACTACTCCCCGGGGTCCGCCTTCTCCACACCGTCAGCGTCGACCCCGTAGGTGACAACGGGTTCGGCCAGTCCGTCCGACAAGCGGTACCGCATTCCGACCACACCGCACTCCCCGTCGCGCAGCTTCTCCACGATGCCCGGGGAGCGGTCCACGATGTGGTTGGCGATCTCGACCACGTGGTGCTTCTCGAAGTCCTCGCTGGTGTCCGCGCCCAACGCCCGGGCCGCCAACAACGACGGGGTCACCTTCTCCACCAGCACCCGCTGGAACCCCGGCGGCATCCTGCCGGTGGTCAGTGCATTCTGGGCGGCCCCCACCGCACCGCAGCTCTCGTGGCCCAGCACGACCACCAGTGGAACACCCAGGGACACCACAGCGAACTCCAGCGACGCCAGTACCGACAGGTCGGTGATCTCTCCAGCGGTACGGATGACGAAGAGGTCGCCGATACCCTGGTCGAAGATGATCTCGACCGGTACCCGCGAGTCGGAACAGGCCAGCACCACAGCGTGGGGCTTCTGGCCGGAGGTCATCAGCTGGCGCCGAACACGGTCCTGGTGGGGATGGTCGGAGTCTTCCGACATGAAACGAGCATTGCCCTCGACGAGTGCCTCAAGTGCCTGCTGCGGTGTGAAATGGTGGCTCATGCGCTCCATTCTTCCACCTAACTACCCTGGCAGTCCACGGCCGGGGTCTCCAGCACAGTCTCCCGCACAGTCCCCGGCACACGTTTTTGATGTCGTCAGGCGGTACGGCACAGTGGACCATGACATGACCACGACGACGTCCTCCACCGCTGCCGCCGACCCCCGCCCCCTGGGCGAGGTGCTGAACGGCTGGTACCACGACCACGCCCGTGCCCTGCCCTGGCGGGAACCTGACACCGGTGCGTGGGCGATCCTGCTCAGCGAGATCATGTCGCAGCAGACCCCGGTGGCCCGCGTCATTCCCCTGTGGGAGCAGTGGCTCCAGACATGGCCCACCCCGGCCGACCTGGCCGACGCCCCCACCGACGAGATCCTCCGTGCGTGGGCGAACCTGGGTTATCCGCGCCGTGCACTACGTTTGCGCGAGTGTGCACGGGCCATTGTCGAACGACACGACGGGACGGTCCCCTCCACCGTCGCTGAACTACTGGCCCTGCCCGGCATCGGTGACTACACCGCCCGCGCGGTCGCCGCATTCGCTTTCGGACGCGCCGTCCCGGTCGTGGACACCAATGTTCGCCGGGTACACCGCCGACTGGCACGCGGACAGTATCTTCAGGGCCCGGCGGCGGCCGCGGATCTCGTGGATGTGGCCGACCTGATGCCGTGGGTGGACGAGGACCCCGCCCTGGTGCGCCGCGGTTACCGCAATCCGAGGCATGCCCAGGACACCCGGTCCGTCGCGGTCGGGATGTGCTCCTCGCTGATGGAACTGGGTGCCACGGTGTGCACCGCCCGGTCGCCGAAATGCTCCGAGTGTCCGGTGGTCACCCGGTGCCGTTGGGTGGCCTTGGGACGCCCGGAGCCCAGTGCCGCGGAGTCGGCGGCGGCGAAGAAGCGGGTGCAGAAGTTCGAGGGAACCGACCGGCAGGTGCGCGGCCGCATCATGGCGATCCTGCGTGGCGGCGAGGGAGACACGACCGTCACGGTGACTGCGCCGGACTTCATCGCCACCAGTGAGGATGCGGCCCAGCGAATCCGTGCCCTGGAGTCCCTGGTGACCGACGGCCTGGTGGAGAAGATCGACGGCTCAGCTGAATCAACCGAGTCGTCCTACCGCCTGCCCCGCTGAGCGCCCCACCACAACGTCAGAAAGGTGGGATCATCTGCTGGTTTTCTTCGTGAAAACCAGCAGATGATCCCACCTTTCTGACATGGGGCCATGGGGCGGCCGTGCCCCGGAACCACGCCCCGGGGACCTACCGGAAACTACTCCCGGGACTCGCCGGCGGCGTCCGCCACGGCGTCCTGCGTCTCCGGCAGGGTGTCCTCGTCGGTGGCGGCGTCGACCACGGCGTCCTGCGCCTCATCGGCGGTCGGACCCTCGTCATCGGCGGCGATCTCCGGCAGCGGCTTCGGCTTGGAACCGAAGACGAACTTCGCGCCCTCGCCCTTGCCTTCGCCGTCCCAGTTCTCGACGTCGACGGTGACGATCTCGCCGGCACCGATCTCGCCGAACAGGATCTTCTCGGACAGGTGGTCCTCGATCTCCCGCTGGATCGTACGACGCAGCGGACGGGCACCGAGCACCGGGTCGAAACCACGGACGGCCAGCAGGTGCTTGGCGTTCTCCGACAGCTCCAGGTCCATGTCCTTCTCCAGCAGCGCGGTGCGCACCCGACCGGTGAGCAGGTCGACCATCTGGACGATCTGGTCGCGGGTCAGCTGGTGGAAGACCACGATGTCGTCGATACGGTTGAGGAACTCGGGCCGGAAGTGCTTCTTCAGCTCATCGTCGACCTTGGCCTTCATCCGCCCGTACTGGCCCTCCTCGTCGGTGGCACCGGTTCCGGTGAAGCCCATGCCCACAGCCTTGGAGATGTCCCTGGTACCGAGGTTCGAGGTGAAGATCAGCACCGTGTTCTTGAAGTCCACGACACGTCCCTGGCCGTCGGTCAGTCGACCGTCCTCCAGGACCTGCAGCAGGGTGTTGTAGATCTCGTTGTGCGCCTTCTCGATCTCGTCGAAGAGCACCACGGAGAACGGCTTGCGGCGGACCTTCTCGGTCAGCTGGCCGCCCTCGTCGTAGCCGACGTATCCGGGAGGTGCACCGAACAGGCGGGACGCGGTGAACTTGTCGTGGAACTCGCCCATGTCGATCTGGATGAGCGAGTCATCGTCGCCGAAGAGGAACTCGGCCAGCGCCTTCGACAGCTCGGTCTTACCGACGCCGGACGGTCCGGCGAAGATGAACGAACCGCTCGGACGCTTCGGGTCCTTCAGACCGGCACGGGTACGACGGATCGCCCGGGAGACGGCCTTGACTGCGTCATCCTGGCCGATGATCCGCTTGTGCACCTCATCCTCCATGTGCAGCAGGCGGGAGGACTCCTCCTCGGTGAGTCGGACGACCGGGATTCCAGTCCAGGAGCCGAGCACCTCGGCGATCTGCTCCTCACCGACCTCGGCGACATCGTCGAGTTCACCGGCGCGCCACTGCTTCTCCTTCTCGGCACGCTCCTCGGTGAGCTTGCGCTCGTCGTCACGCAGGGACGCGGCCTTCTCGAAGTCCTGGTTGTCGATCGCGGCTTCCTTGGTGCGACGCACCTCGGCGATCTTGTCGTCGACGTCCTGGATGGCCTTCGGGGCGGTCATCCGCTTGATGCGCATGCGGGCGCCGGCCTCGTCGATGAGGTCGACGGCCTTGTCCGGCAGGAAACGGTCGTTGATGTACCGGTCCGCCAGGCGGGCAGCCGCTGCCAGGGCACCGTCGGTGATGGACACGCGGTGGTGCGCCTCATAGCGGTCACGCAGACCCTTGAGGATCTCGATGGTCAGTTCGGCGGAGGGCTCGGGCACCTGCACCGGCTGGAAACGACGCTCCAGGGCGGCGTCCTTCTCGATGTGCTTGCGGTACTCGTCCAGGGTGGTGGCACCGATGGTCTGCAGCTCGCCGCGGGCCAGCTTCGGCTTCAGGATGCTGGCGGCGTCGATCGCGCCTTCGGCGGCACCCGCACCGACCAGGGTGTGGATCTCGTCGATGAACAGGATGATGTCACCGCGCTGGTTGATCTCCTTGAGCACCTTCTTCAGGCGCTCCTCGAAGTCACCGCGGTAGCGGGAACCGGCGACCAGGGACCCCAGGTCCAGCGAGTAGAGCTGCTTGTCCTTCAGGGTCTCCGGGACCTTACCGTTGACGATGTCCAGGGCCAGGCCCTCGACGACGGCGGTCTTACCGACACCGGGCTCACCGATGAGCACCGGGTTGTTCTTGGTACGACGCGAGAGCACCTGCATGATGCGCTCGATCTCCTTCTCACGGCCGACCACCGGGTCGAGCTTGCCGTCCTTGGCGGCCTGGGTCAGGTTGCGGCCGAACTGGTCCAGGACCAGGGAGTTCGACTTCTGACCCGGCTTGTTGCCGCCGGGGCCCGGCTCGCTGTTCTGGCCGACACCGGCAGTGGCCGGCTCGTCCGGCGCAGCCTCGGGCTCGGAACCTTCGTAGCCGGACAGCAGCTGGATGACCTGCTGTCGCACACTCGACAGGTCCGCACCCAGCTTGACCAGCACCTGTGCGGCCACCCCCTCACCCTCGCGGATGAGGCCGAGCAGGATGTGCTCGGTGCCGATGTACTTGTGCCCCAGCTGCAGGGCCTCACGCAGGGCCAGCTCGAGGACCTTCTTGGCGCGCGGGGTGAAGGGGATGTAGCCGCTCGGCGGGTGCCCACCGGTGCCGATGATGTCCTCGACCTCGGTGCGCACCGCTTCCAGGGAAATCCCCATGGACTCCAGCGCCTTGGCGGCTACTCCCTCACCTTCGTGGATCAGCCCGAGCAGGATGTGCTCGGTGCCGATGTAGTTGTGATTGAGCGCGCGGGCTTCCTCCTGCGCCAGCACGACGACGCGTCGTGCACGGTCAGTGAACCTCTCGAACATTAGCTCTCCCTCACTTCAAGGTCCGGGTTGTGGAGACCACCTTAGTGATTCGGCGACCCCACGTTTACTCACTGGGCACAACGCGACGGCCCTCGAACTTGTTCCCGGGGACCCCACCCGCCGAAACACTATATAAACTGCAGGTGAGAGTACCTTTACATCGTCGCTCGGCACGCTGTACGCCGTCAGCGAACAGGGCCAATGAACGTGTCTGAACACCGGCCCGATGCCGCCACCTGGGCGTCGTGCACCCCATATGCGCGGGACCCTGCCACCAAATAATGTGATTCACTAAACACACGCATTTTTATCTGTAATCTGGGTCACGCACGCTGCGGTCCTGTCGCCACCGTCACTATCCGGTAGGACGATCCGACGTCGCGGCACGGACACCTCGACACCACAGACAACCAACAGCCGACCGACTATCCGAAAGAAGGCTCACCATGAGTGGATCAGATCGCACCATTTCCCTGAGCGAACTCCCCAAGCTCGCCGAAGGCACCCTCCCCCTGTTCAAGTCGGGAGTGCTGGGCGCCATGGGCCCGGTGGCAATGGGCAAGGCCCTGAAGTCCATCGTCCAGTGGTCCTTCACCCCCGCCGGCCTACTCGCCCTCGGCGCCGCACAGGACTACCACCACACCGCCGTCATCGACGATGCCGGTTCGATCACCTACGGCGAGCTGCACAACCAGACCAGCAAGCTCGCCGAGGCCCTCTACCGCACCGGCGTGCGCGAGCGTCAGCGGATCGGCATGCTCAGCCGTAACCACCGTGGTTTCCTCATGACCATGTGCGCCCACGGCCAGCTCGGCACCGACATCGTCCTGTTCAACACCGGCGCCTCCGCGTCCCAGACCCGTGCGGTGATGAAGGAGCAGAGGATCGACCTGCTCTTCATCGACGAGGAGTTCATCCCCCTGCTTCCCAAGGGCTTCGACGAGTGCCCGGTCATCATCAACTGGGAGGAGAACCAGGACTCCGCTGCTGCCCCTCTCACCGATGAGGAGAAGGCCGAGCTGGACGACATCGAGTACGCCAGCAATGTCGCTGACGCCCTGCAGTCGGAGGACCACGCCACCCGTAACCCGGACTGGCCGACCCTCACCGAGGTGCTGCGCACCGGCCCGGCCGAGTCGAAGATCCCGGCCCGCCCGCGTCGTGGCCGCACCATTATCCTGACCTCCGGAACCTCCGGCACCCCCAAGGGCGCGCGCCGTCCGGAGCCGACCACCTACATGCCGGCATCGTCGATCATGTCGCGCATCCCGCTGAAGCACCACCGCGGTTACTACGTCTCCGCGCCGATGTTCCACCTGTGGGGCTTCTGCCAGATCCAGCTGGGCCTGGCGCTGCGTGGGACGTTCATCCTGCAGCGCAAGTTCTCCCCGCGGGCCGCCGTGAAGCTGATCGAGCACAACCGTCCGGCGAACATCGCCATCGTGCCCACCCAGCTGCGCCGCCTGCTCGAGGCCGTGCCGGAGGGCTTCGACCCGGGCACCAAGAGCATCGTGGCCTGCGGTGAGGCCCTGCCGCCGCGCGTCATCCGCGAGACCCACGAGAAGTTCGGCAAGGTCCTCTACAACCTCTACGGTTCGACCGAGGTCAGCTGGGCGTCCATCGCGACCCCGGAGGAGCTCGACAAGCACCCGAACACGGCAGGCAAGGCACCGATGGCGACCATCCTCAAGGTCGTCGACGAGGACGGCAATGACGTCCCCGAGGGCGTTGTCGGACGCGTCTTCGTCGGTAACGACCTGCTGTTCGAGGGCTACACCCGTCCCGGCGTGGACAAGGAGAACCTGCGCGGCCTGGTCTCCACCGGCGACCTGGGTTACTTCGAGGACGGCCTGTTCTACCTCGCAGGACGCAGCGACGACATGATCGTCTCCGGTGGCGAGAACGTGTACCCGCAGGAGGCCGAGGACGTCATCTCCGACATGCCGGAGGTCTACGAGGTCGCCGTCCACGGTGTCGACGACCCCGACTTCGGCCAGGCTCTGGCGTGCTACGTCGTGCTGAACGACGAGTCCGACAAGGAAGGCTTCGACGACCGTGCCAAGGCAGCGGTGAAGGCGAAGCTGGCGCGCCACAACGTCCCCCGCTACTTCGTGTTCATGGATGAACTGCCCCGCAACGCCGTCGGCAAGATCGTCCCGCGTGAGCTGCCGAAGATCGACACCGGCGTCGAAGATGAGGTCGCCTAGCTTGTAGGCGGCGGTGCCTGCAGCACCTGCAGGACGGTGCCACAACGCCACAGCGCGACAACGCCACAGCGCGACAGGCCAACGGCCCGGCGGTCCAGAGTGACCACCGGGCCGTTGGCCTTTCCTCTGTGCCTGGCATCGGCCCTGTGGCGCACGTACCTACCGGTCATGCATCACACCCGAAGCGTTTTCTTCCCGCACTCCGCAGGCTCTTGACCTGGTGTTCTCACGATACGGAAATCGCCGGGGGTGTGATCGATTGTCGTTGCCGCGTGCGACACCCAGACATGAAAGCGGCCCCCGGTCGTGATGACCGGGGGCCGCTGCGTGCTGCGTGCTGCGTGCTGCGTGTGACTGCAGCTACCTGCTACTTCAGCTGTGCCGAGGAGAGGTTCAGCTCGCGGCGTGCGACGACCAGCTGCTGGATCTGCTGGGTGCCCTCGAAGATGTCGAGGATCTTGGAGTCGCGGGCCCACTTCTCGAGGAGGGAGCGCTCGGAGTAGCCGAAGGTTCCGGCCAGCTCAACGGCGCGCAGGGTCAGCTCGGTGGCCATGCGGCCGGCCTTCGCCTTGCACTCGGAGGCTTCCTTGTTGTTCGGCTGCTTGTTGTCGGCCATCCATGCGGCCTTCAGGGTCAGCAGGTACGCGGCCTCCCAGTCGGACTCGAGGCGGATGTACTCCGAGGCGGCGGCGGTCTGGTTCCAGGCCGGGGCGTCGTAGTCGATCTCGATGCCGGCGTCGGTCAGGATCTCGCGCAGCTTCTCCAGGGAGGCACGCGCGACGCCGATGGCCATACCGGCGACCAGCGGGCGGGTGTTGTCGAAGGTCGCCATCGCGCCGGCGAAGGACTTCTTGGTGTCGATCTCCGGGGTGCCCAGCAGCGCGGACTTCGGGATGCGGACGTTGTCCAGGATGAAGTGGGCGGTGTCGGAGGACCGGATGCCCAGCTTGTGCTCCAGGCGGACCAGCTCGAAGCCGGGGGTGTCTCGCGGGACCAGGAAGGACTTGATGGCTGCACGGCCGGCGGACTTGTCCAGGGTGGCCCAGACGACGACGTGGTCGCAACGCTCACCGGCGGTGACGAAGATCTTCTCACCGTTCAGGACGTACTCGTCGCCGTCCTCCTTGGCGGTGGTCGCCACCGCGGCGGAGTCGGAGCCGAACTGCGGCTCGGTGATGGCCATGGCGGCCCACACCTTGCCGTACTCCTTGAGCTGCTCGTCGGTGGCGACGGCAGCCACGGCGGCGTTGCCGAGGCCCTGGTAGGGCAGGGACAGGGTCAGTCCGACGTCGCCCCAGCAGGTCTCGATGACGTTGAGGAGGGAGGACATGTTTCCGCCGTTGCGGATGCTGCCGTCGTCCTTCTTCTTGTCGCTGCGACCGCCGGCCGCACCGGCCATGTTGCCGCCGCCGTCGGACATACCCTCGACGAGGGATGCCATGGTGTCGAGCTCGACGGGACGCTCGTGCTCGGCGAGGTCGTACTTACGGGAGATGGGCCGGAAGATCTCTGCTGCGGCCTGGTGCGCCTGGTTGACGGTGCCCCGCAGCTTCTTCGGGAGTTCAAGGTTGATCATTGCTTATGCTCCTTCGATGATTCAGATGCGGGGTTTAAAGGACGACGACGCCTTCGGCGACACCGATGGCACGCAGGTCGCGGTACCACCGCTCGACCGGGTGCTCCTTGGTGAAGCCGTGGCCACCGAGCAGCTGGACGCCGTCGGAACCGATCTGCATCCCCTTGTCGGAGGCGAAACGGCGGGCCAGACCGGCCTCGCGGTTGAAGGACAGGCCCTGGTCGAGGCGGGACACGCCACGCTGGGTGATCAGGCGCATGCTGTCGAGCTCGATGCGGATGTTGGCGACCATGAAGGCCACGGACTGGCGGTTGGCGATCGGCTCACCGAAGGCCTGACGCTCCAGGACGTACGGCTTGACGTACTCCAGGACGGCCTCGGAGGTGCCGGAGGCCAGTGCAGCCCAGCCCAGGCGGGCACGGCGGATGATCTCGGTGTAGTTGTCGGCGCGGGTCTCGTCCTCGAGATCGGCACCACCGAGGAGGTTGGCGGCGGGGACCTTGACGTCCTTCAGCAGGACGCGGCCCAGGCCGGCGGCACGCAGACCCATCGACGGGTCAGCCTCGACGACGACGCCCTCGGTGGAGGACTCGACGATGGCGAAGGTGTTCACACCGTCCAGGTCGACGGCGATGACGAACAGCTCAGCGGAACCGGCGTTGGGGACCATGGTCTTGACACCGTTGATGATGATGTCGGAGCCGGAGCGCTTCGCGGTGGTCTGCAGGATGAAGGGGTCGAACAGCGGGCGCGACTCGTTGACGATGACGGCGGCCTGCGGGACGGACTCGCCGGCGAACTCCGGCAGGTAGGTCTTCTGCTGGGCGTCGTCACCGTAGTTGGTGATGGTGGTCGCGACACCGGCCGGGGCCAGGATGGCGACGGCCTGGCCCATGTCACCGAAGGCCAGGGCCTCGGCGACGAGGGCGGAGGTGGTGGAGGCGGACTCGGCGGCCAGGCCCTCGAACTCCTCCGGCAGGCTCACCAGGGAGATACCGAGCTCGGCGGCGTTGTCGAGGACCTCCTTGGAGGTCTCGGCAGCTTCGTTGGCCTCGTCGGCGACGGGGCGGAGCTGCTCCTCGGCGAACTCGCGGACGGCGGAGACGAGCATCTCCTGGTCCTCGGTGGGGGTCAGGTCGAAGACGACCTTCGCCGGCTTCTTCGGCTCGGTGGAGGCGTCTCCCTCGCTGCCCTGGGCCTCGAGGCGGACGGGCTTGCCGGAGCCCTTGGACTTCTTGAACTGGCGGTTGATGGCACCGAGGGTGCGCATGCCACCCTTGGTGGACTCGTAGGCGACCCGGTCGATCTTGTCACTCAGGCCGTACTTCTGGGCGATGTCAGAGCCGGTGAACCGGGTGAGGGCGCGCATCACGGCACCGGTTGCGTCACGCTTGATCGTGTGCAGGCCCGGGGTCGAGTCGTTCCGCTTGCTTCGGTCGCTCATGGTTTGGCAGCTACCTTTCGCTGTACTTCAGCCGTACAGCATGGACTGGGACGGACAAATAATGATGTTTCCATCATAACCACAGGCCATGATCCGCGTCACAAAACCCGAACTTTGACAGCTGGCACACAGCGGAACGTACCCCCCTGAAACTCCCCCCGCCGTGCTGCAGAAGTTCTGCAGCACAGGCGCCCTGCAGGGGTAATGCTAGTTCTCGCGCTCGGGCTTGACCATCGGGAACAGCACTGTCTCGCGGATACCCAGGCCGGTCAGCGCCATCAGCAGACGGTCGATACCCATACCGGTGCCGGAGGTCGGCGGCATGCCCTGCTCCATGGCGGCGAGGAAGTCCTCGTCGAGCACCATGGCCTCGTCGTCACCACCGGCGGCCAGACGTGCCTGGTCCTCGAAGCGTTCACGCTGGATGACCGGGTCGACCAGCTCGGAGTAGCCGGTGGCCAGCTCGAAGCCACGGACATACAGGTCCCACTTCTCGGTCACGCCCCGCTTGGAGCGGTGCTGGCGGGTCAGCGGGGAGGTCTCGACCGGGAAGTCACGGACGAAGACCGGACCGTCGAGCTGGTCCTCGCACAACAGCTCCCAGATCTCCTCGACGAGCTTGCCGTGACCCCAACCACCCTTGGCCGGGACATCCAGGCCGATCACCGTGGCCAGCGCCTTGAGTTCCTCGACGGTGCTGTCGACGGTGACCTCGGACACGGCGTCCTGCTCCGGGAACTTGGCATTCAGAGCCTCGTTGAGCGAGGGGTACATCTCCATGGTGCGCCACTCGCCACCGAGGTCGTACTCGGTGCCGTCGACCAGGGTGACGGTGGTGGTGCCGAACACCTCTTCGGCGATCTCCTGGATGATCTCGCGGGTCAGCTGGGCACCGGTGTCGTAGGTGCCGTACGCCTGGTAGGTCTCCAGCATGGCGAACTCCGGGGAGTGGGAGGAGTCCACGCCCTCATTGCGGAAGTTGCGGTTGACCTCGAAGACCTTGTCGATGCCGCCGACCACGCAGCGCTTGAGGTAGAGCTCCGGGGCGATGCGCAGGTAGAGGTCGATGTCGAGGGCGTTGGAGTGCGTCTCGAAGGGGCGTGCGGCGGCACCGCCGTGCAGGGTCTGCAGCATCGGGGTCTCGACTTCGAGGAAGCCGCGGCGCTCCAGGGCGTTGCGCAGCGCACGCATGACCTTGATACGGGTCATGGCGTTGGTGCGGGCCTGTTCGCGCATGATGAGGTCGGTGTAGCGGTGGCGGATGCGGGTGTCCTCGCTGAGCTCCTTGTGCGCGACCGGCAGCGGACGCAGCGACTTGGAGGCCATGGACCAGGAGTCGGCCATCACGGAGAGCTCACCGCGCTTCGAGGCCACGACCCGGCCGTGGATGAAGACGATGTCGCCGAGGTCGACGATGGCCTTCCACTCCGCCAGGGCGCCCTCGCCGACCTCGGCGAGCGACAGCATGGCCTGCAGCTGGGTGCCGTCGCCGTCCTGGATGCGGGCGAAGGCGAGCTTGCCGGTGTTGCGCACGAAGATGACGCGACCGGCGATGCCGACCTGCTGGTCGGTCTCGTCGCCGGGTTCCAGGTAGGTCACGCCGTCGACGCGCTCGACGGCGGCCGCTTCGTCCTCGTCCTTCGGCAGGACGACGTAGGACGAGACGATCTCGGCCAGGCCGTGGGTGCGGGGGACCTCCACGGGGTAGGGGTCCTGCCCGTCGGCGATCAGCCGGTCACGCTTGCCGAGGCGGACCTGGACCTGCTCGGGAAGGTCGTTCGCGGCATCCGCTACGGGGGCCGCCTGCTGGCTCTGGCTGGGGTTCTTCGCGTCAGTCACGGTGATCCAGCCTACTGCATGGCAGGTGGGCCGCGGTATCCCGGGACCAGGCAGGACGCGACGGCCCCTGTCTAGTCGGTGCCCTCGGCGTCTCCGTCTTCGGCCGGATCGTCGAGCAGGCCACGGTGGAAGATCTCGCCCCGACCCCGTCGCTGATTCCGGGACGCGGATGTCGGGCATTCATCCAGCCTCTCCCAGCTGACGCTGAGATACTTCCGGTGATCACCGGTTCCCCGGACCAGGAGACCTGTCCCGAGGTGGAGGTACACCTCCTCGTCGCAAGCCGTCCGGGTGAAGACAGGCAGGTAGTCCGCATTGCAGTGATGCGCCGTCAGCGCAACCCCACCCGGGAAAAGCACCCCACGTCGCCCGCCGCTCCCACCGCCGAAGGTGACCCGGACGAAATCCTTACCGGAGAAGTCACCCGTCGGCAGGTCGCCGGGAGCAACTCCGCCGGTGGCACCGTGCCCCGGCGCGTCGGTGTCGCACTCCCTTTCCTGGTCATGTGCCCGCGGCAGGAGCAGCCTTAGGTCAACTCCGCGGAAGAGTCCGTCAGTGGTCTTCGGTGATTCGCCACCCTCCCAGAAGGGGTTGATGATGGCGCGGGCGAACACCTGGCCGTTCTTGTCGACCCTCGCACACAGGAGCACCCCGGAGTACGGGACGTACTGGACCAGCCCGCGACGGGATTCACCGGCGAACTCGGCGACCTGCTCGGGAGAATGGTTCCACCCTCGCACGGCGACCCCGTCGATGTGCGTCCGGAAATGTCCCTCACCGAGGTCCTCCAGTTCCACCGAACGACATCGTTCCGGGAAGTAGTCGAGGTACTCCGAGGTCAGGCGGGCTTGGATGAAGTGGGCGGTATGCCCGGCGCGGTAGCTCCGACACCCGTACTTGCCGCGTTCACAGACGTCGTTACCGGTCATCGCGCACCTCCTGACGGGACGCGGCGCGGTCGGCGGCGCAGGAGCCGGTCTTGCCCCAGGCGGGGAGCAGGACGGTGCCGGCGCTCCCGTTGCTGTTGCCGTCGACCCACCGGACGAGCGCGGCGAAGTCGGGGACGTGGACCACCTCCCCCAGCACGGAGTCGCGGGCGATCTCGGTGACGAGATCGTGGTCATGGTTCCAGCCGAGGCGGGTCTCCCCGTCGATCTTGGTCTCGAACCAGCCGGCGCCGAGGTCGGTCACCGTCACGGCGTGGCACCGCTCCGGGTAGTGCCGGGCGAAATCGGTGATCTGCCGGTTCTGGATGTAGTGGACGCTGTGTCCGGGGGTGTGCAGGGTGCAGTGCGTTGAACGCATGGTACTCCTTGTGAATCGCGGTTTCCCCTCACCGTCTTCTGTGCGGCGTGGGGCCGATCTTCTCCGGGGGCACCGATGTACGCGACACGGTTGCCAGTCATCACAGCCAGCCGGGGACTGGGCAGTTCGGGGATCACGTGGATCCCGACAGTGCACTGCGCGATGAACTTCTTGATCGTGGGGTCGAGCATAGCACACATCCAGACCAAGCTGTCTAGCGCTGTCCAGCCATAACGTTCAGCGTGAATCTTTGGCGTGGACATTGACCCTGTCACAATGTGAGGGTCTTGGATGAGGACCATGAACCGCTTGACCAGAGTTTTCCAGGCTTCCCGCGCACAGGACACGAACACCCGTCTGCAGGCCGCCCTCGCCGCCGGTACCGACCCAACCCCGCAGGACGTCGGCGCCCTGATCGCCCAGTGCGCTACCGAACCAGACTTCTTCGTCCGCGACATGCTGACCTGGGCACTGACCCGGCACCCGGCCGGAACAATCGTCCCGCTGCTGCTCGCCGAGCTGCGCGAGGGCTCCTCCCGCCAGCGGCAGGCGGTCGCCCTGCAGGACGGTTCCCCGTCGGTGCGTTCCCTGGTGGCAAGCTACCTCGACGAACCCGACCTCAACGCCGCCGGGGCACTGCGCTGGGCGATCGTCCGGCAAGGGACTGCAGCCATCGATGCCCTGACCGCCGCGGGGTCGGACGCCCCCGCCGACCCTGCCGACCCCACCGTCCGGCGCCGTATCAGCGAAGCCCTCGCCGACATCGACCTGCCACAGGCCACCGCCGCCCTGCAGGACCGGCTGACCCAGCCGGACACCCGGGCAATTGCCGCGCTCGCACTGGCTCGGCGCGGCGGCGGAAGCAGCCACCGCGCCGAGCTCATCGACACCCTGGTCACCATGGTCGTCGAGGGTGACCACGACACCGACGCCGCCGAGGCTCTTGCCGGACTGACGTCCGGACAGCACGACGGAAGCGACTCAGCCCGCGCCGAAGGCGTCCATCAGCTGCTCGCCACCATCACCCCGGCCGCAACCGTCGAGCAGCGGCTGAGCATCGTCCAGGCACTCGGCGACCTGCCCGGCGATGCCGCGCACGAGGCACTGACCCGACTCGCTGCCGATCCCGACCCCCGCGTCGCCGGGACCGCGCGGCATCTCGGTCACTGATTTCAGTCGGTCATCACCCGGGAGTAGATCGCCAGGTCGTTGAAGCGTCCGTGCAGTAATTCAGCATCCCGCAGCGTCCCCTCCCTGGTGAACCCGGCGCGCTCGGCGACCCGGCAGGACGCCACGTTCACCGGGTTCGCCTTCAACTGCACCCGGTGGACCCGGTAGTCGAAGAGGAACTCGGTGACGGCCGCGACCACCGCGCTCATCAGACCACGACCACGCAGATGCGGTGCGGTGGTGTAGCCGAGCTCCACACAGTAGGCCGACCGGTCGACCAGACGGACCTCCAGGGTGCCGCCGAAGGTACCGGGCTCGTCCGGATTGTCGAGGATCCACAGCATCGCCGTCGGCGAGTGCATCATCGCCCGCAGGAAACCCTCCGCGTCCGCCGCGGTGTAGTTCTCCGGCATATGGGTGAATTCCCGGGTGGAGGCGTCGCGACAGGAGATCACCATCCCGGGAATGTCGGCCTTCACCGGGGCTCGCAGCCGCAGCTGTGTGCCGTCCGGCAGGTCGCCGACGATGTCCGCCGAGGGCAGGGGCCAACTCAGCGGGTGCAGTGGTTCGGTCATGCTGCCACAGAGTACTACCCCGACCCTGCCGCAGGAGGCAGCGTCGGGGCAGCGACGGGGGCAGGGGTCAGGAGGCGACGGTGACCTGGTGCTCGACGAGCCAGTCGTTCGGGCTGAACAGCTCGAAGTGCAGCGCGGCCGGCTGCAGCACGCCGGCGTGCTCGGCCAGCTGACCGCGGATGTCCTGCAGGAAGTTGTTGCCGCCGCACAGGTACCAGTTCGCACCGTAGGGGATGCCGGATTCCTCGGCGATGGCGACCAGGTCAACCCCCTCACCCTTGTCGCGGTACCGCACCACATTGCGCACCGGGGTCCCGGCGTCGCGCAGGGCGTGGACGTAGCCGTCGGTCACCGAGCGCTGGGCGTAGGACGCCTCATTGTCGTCGGCGTGGATGACCGTGACATCAGTGCCGCCGAGCGCCACCAGGGTGGAGAGCATGCCGGTCATCGGGGTCGAACCGATTCCGGAGCTGACGAGCACGACCGGGGATCCGTCCTCGACGAGGACGAGGTCACCGGCGGGCAGGGTGGCGTCCACCCGCTCACCCACCTTCAGGGTGTCCAGCAGGTAGCTGGAGACTTCCCCGTCCCGCTGCACGGCGATGGTGAAACCGTCGTCATCCCAGTCGACCAGGGAGTACTGGCGGAGCTGGCGGGCACCGTCGGCGAGGGTGACGCCGAGGGAGGTGTACTGGCCGGGCCGGGTGGCGGTGTAGGCCCCGCGATCCCCGGGCACCTCGAAAGTGAACTCGGTGACGCCGGCGTCACCGGCGGTCAGGACGGTGGAGCTGACCAGGTAGGCGTCACGGAAGACATCACCCGGGGTGACGGACGCGGTGGCGTAGAGGTGGTCCTCCTCCCCGATGAGCACCTTGGCCATCAGCCAGTAGACCTCGTCCCAGGCGGCGGCGACCTCGGGGGTCACTGCGTCGCCGAGCACCTCGCCGATCGCGGCGAAGAGGTGGGTGTGGACGATGTCGTACTGGTCGGCGGTGATACCCAGCGAGACGTGCTTGTGGGCGATCCGGGAGAGCATCTCGACCGGGTCGGGTCCGTTCGGGTCGACGAGCATGGTGGCGAAGGTGGCGACCGAGGCGGCCAGTGCCTTCTGCTGTTCACCGGAGGCCTGGTTGCCGCGGTTGAAGGTGTCGCGCAGCAGCTCCGGGTGTGCGGTGAACATCCTGGCGTAGAAGTTCTTGGCGATGGTGCCGATGTTCGCGCCGACGACCGGGAGGGTGGCCTTGATGGTCTCCTCGTGCTCCGGAGTGAGGTGGGCGCGGCGGGCGGCGCCGGGGAGGGTGGATTCGGTGGTGAACATGGGGCTCTCCTTGGATGCTGTGTGCAGTGTGGGGTGTGGTCGGTCAGCGTGTGGCGGGGGCCGGTGCCGGCAGTCCGATGGGCACCGGACCCTGGGACCGTGCCGACCCGGCGGGCGGGGTCTGGTCGATGAGCTCGCCCAGGGTGACGCCGTCGAAGGTGGCGGAGAACCGCTCCTGGGCGTCGGCGAGCATGTGGCGCAGCTGGCAGCCACGTCCGGCCAGCGGGCAGGGGGCGTCGCCGTCACAGTCGACGACCTCCTGGTGCCCCTCCAGTTCACGGATGAGGACGCCGACGTTGGTCGACCGTCCTCCGTCCGCGAGATACACCCCACCGCTACGGCCCCGGACGGATTCCAGGATGCCCAGGCCGGTCAGTCGTGCCACGACCTTCTTCACGTGGGACGCTGGCGCGTTCGTCTGGACGGCGAGCTCTCCGATGGTGCGTCGCTGCGCCGGGTCGGTGGCGCCGGCTGCCCCGGTGTCCCCGAGGATCATCAGCGACCGGAGTCCCAGATCGGTGAACTTCGTGAGGTGCATGAATCCCACGCTAGTGCCGGATCAGGAAAAGGTACATCTGAAATACCCCATAAAAGATGGACCCCGTCAGCAGGTCAGGGTACCTTTACCGCCGCTTCACCAGTGGCGTCGTTCGAGGGACCCGGTCGCAGTTTGATCTCCGTCACATTCTCGTCGACGCACCGCCCGGTCACCCCCTCCAGCTACATCTCCAGGTCCTCGGAGGAGTAGCACCGCGGCCGCGCCGAGAGCAGCTGCACCTCCGGGCGGGAGGCCACCATACGTTCCACGGCCTCCATCACCTCGACGGCGTGCGACCGGTCCCCACTGACCACCGAAGCCCCGATGATCGTCCGGCGGTGCACGTCCCGGTGGCCGACCTCGGCCACCGAGACGTCATGGCGGCGTCGGATCTCCGACACCAACGGCCGGACCACCGATCGTTTCTGCTTCAGCGAATGGACATCGCCGAGCAGCAGGTCAAGTTCCAGGGTTGCGATCCACATATGGGCGCCCACTCTAGCCTGGGCACCTGTCCGGCGGGAAGGGTGCTCAGACCGGGAAGCGCGGGTTGAGCAGGCCGGATCCCACCGGGACGTCCGCCGGATCGGAGCTCAGCGTGACCTGACGGTTGGCGGCGTCGACGAAGACGACCCGCGGGTTGTAGTCCTTGAGCTCTTCGGAGATGTACTGGCCGTAGCTGATGAGGATCACCAGGTCACCGGGGTGGACCAGGTGCGCGGCAGCGCCGTTGATCGAGATCATCCCGGAACCGCGCTCCCCGGTGATGGCATAGGTGGTCAGGCGGGCGCCGTTGTCGACATCGACGATGTCGATCTGCTCGCCCTCGAGGATGTCGGCGGCCTCCATCAGGTCCGCGTCGATGGTGCAGGACCCGACGTAGTGCAGGTCGGCCTGCGTGACGGTCGCCCGATGGATCTTGGACTTCATCATGGTGCGAATCACGAGAGAAACACTACCCTTCGGTCTTGATCAGTGTGTCGGCATCGGCGGAACCGGCGGCTTCAGCCGCTGCTTCTGCCGCTGCTTCTGCCGCTGCTTCTGCTTCTGCCTCGGCGGCTTCGATGTTGCGGAAGCCCACTCCCACCGGCACCCCGACATTGTCGATCAGTCGGGTGGCACCGACCCGTGCGGCGACCAGCAGGCGTGCGTTGCCCACCTCAGGAGCCTCCCCCAGGTCCAGGCCGCGCAGCGCGAGGTAGTCCAGCTCGATACCCTCGGCAGCGTCCAGGATCGCGCGGGCAGTGTCCAGCACCGCGTCCGCCCCGTCCTCGGCGACGTGCGCCCCGGCGAGCAGTGCGGCCGACAGGGTCAATGCCAGCTGCCGCTCGTCGTCGGAGAGGTAGATGTTGCGCGAGGACTTCGCCAGCCCGTCGGATTCCCGGACCACCGGCACACCGTGGACGACGACACCCAGGTTCAGGTCGGTGACCATCTGCTGGATCAGCACCAGCTGCTGGTAGTCCTTCTCGCCGAAGAACGCGTGGCTGGCGTTGGTGATCGTGAGCAGCTTCGCCACGACGGTGAGCACCCCGGCGAAGTGGGTGGGACGCTCCGTGCCCTCCAGGATCTCGCCGGCCGGGCCGGGGTTCACCGTGGTGCGCGGCCCGTTGGGGTACATCTCGCGCGGGCTCGGGGCGAACACGGCGTCCACACCGACCGAGCGCAGCTTCTCCACGTCGGCCTCGAGGGTGCGCGGGTAGGCGTCCAGATCCTCGCCTTCGGCGAACTGCAGCGGGTTGACGAAGATCGACACCACAACCAGGGCCCGTGGGATGGACTGTGCGGCGCGCACCAGCGACAGGTGGCCTTCGTGCAGCGCGCCCATGGTGGGAACGAGAACGACCGGACGACCGGCCTTACGCATCGCGCGGGTGAGTTCGCCGATCGTCTCGGTTTCGGTGTAGACGGTGGCCTGGCCCGGGGTGAAACTCACCGGCGACGCTCCTTTGTGGGTATGAGTGGGTGGAACAGGTATTACAGGATAGTCCTCCCGGTACCACAATCTCTAGTCGGCGCCTGATCCTGTGCCTGAATGCCTGACGAGGCGCACGGCACGTTCCACATCGAGCGATCCGACGGCACGGGCGGTGCGCTCGGCGTCCTGCCGGTACGCCTCCGCGAGGCCGGATCCGCCGGAGGTACTGGTGTTGTCACAGACGTCCGCCGCGTCCAGCGCAGTGAGATGACGCAGCACCGTCGCCGCGTCGTCACGGGCGGTCGGTCCGGTCAGCGCGCTCATCCGGGAGGCCAACGCAGCGTCCACCGCCGTCGGCAGGATCCGCCGCAACAGCAGTGCCGACTCCGGATTCTGCACCGACGGGTCCCCCAGCACCCGGTCGAGGATCGACAGCGCCTCGCTGACCTGGGTGACGACATGGTTGGCGCCGTGGACCATGGCCGCATGGTAGAGCGTCCGGGCGTCCTCCGGGACGGCCACCGGCACCCCACCGAGGGAGCTGACCAGTAGCTCGGCGACGGCCGTGCCGGTCTCCGAGTCGGTGGTGACACCCCAGGCGCAGCCCTGCAGGTTGTCGGTGTCCTCCGGGCGGTTGAGGAAGGTCATCGCCGGGTGCAGCGCCAGCGGCAGTGCCCCGGTGTCGGTGATCGGTTGCAGGACGTCACATCCCAGCGCACCGGCGGTGTGCAGGACGATCTGTCCGGCCCGCACCGTCGTGGCGACCTCCTCGACCACCGCGGGCAGTTGCGGGTCGGGGACCGCCAGGACGACCAGCGCGGCCTGGGCGGCGTCGGCGACGGTGGTCACCGGGACTCCGGGCAGTCGGTCCTCGGCGCGGGCGCGGGAGGCTTCCGAGCGGGCGACGATGCCGTGAATGTGGTGGCCGGCGCGCTGCAGCGATTCGGCGACCGCGGTGCCGACGGCCCCGGCGGAAATGACTCCGACCGACAGGCGGGGTTCCTGTCGGTCGGAGGGGTGGGCCCCGGGGGACGATGTCACGACTTGGCGTTCTTCTTCATCTGGGCCATCAGCTCGGCGACGGTGACGCCGCCGGAATGCTCGTCGGCGCGGCGGCGGCCGTGGGCCTCCTCCGGCTGATCGGCCGCGCGGCGACGACCCGAGGTCTCAGGCTGCTCCGGTACCGGCTGCGGCGTCGGCTGCGGTGCCTCCGGAGTTTCCGGAGTCTCCGGCGCTTCGGCCTGCGGCGTCGGACGGCCGAACTGCCCAGCGGACTCAGCGGGCTCAGCGGGCGCTTCAGGCTCAGTCGGCTCAGCGGGCTGAGCCTGCTCACCCTGCTGCGTGGTGTCCTCGTCGATGCCACGGGTATCGACGACCATCGGGATCTGGGTGGTCTCCTGGTTGTCGGAGCCCGACCAGCGCACCGCGGCGAATGTCCCGGTGGCGAAGGCGCCCTTGCGGGAACCGGTCCGCTCCTGCGGCTCGGACTTCCCGACCTGCTCGGTCGCCTGGTCTGTGGCGGCTCTGTGCTCCGGGGACGAACTCGAGCTCGAGTACGAGGACGAGCGCACGGTGCTGCGTTCCAGTTCGATGATTCGTTCTGCGCGTGCCTTCAGTGACACCTGCTCACCGGTCCACGGCGCACCGGAGAGATCGGTGAGCTGCTCCCGCATGACCTCGAGCTCCTTGCGGATCGCCTCGAGGGTCTCGTCACGCTGGGTGGCCAGCCGCGTGTTGTAGTCACGCTCCAGCTCGCCCTCACGACGCTGCGCCTCGGCACGCTCGTAGTCGATCTCGGCGCGGTGGCGGCGCTCCAGCTCCTTCCGGCGGCTGGTTTCCTCGCTGAGGATACCGGAGTACCGGGACACCAGGATCGCCCCGAAGAACGCCGCCCACAGCGAGGTGATGACGGCCACGGTGAGCCAGACCTCGGAGTCGACGAAGAACATGATGATCGTCGCCGCCAGGGCCAGGACGAACACCAGGTACATCAGAATCTTGAGGCCGCCGCCGGGCGTGCGGGAGGCGCTCCGGCTCGACGGGTCGGGAAGCCGGTGCGAGTCGTCGGGCACATACGCAGAACTCATGGGGTCAACAGTACATCGCCTGTGCCGTTGTCTGGGTCGGCCCCGCCGGGCGGCACCAGGCAACTGCGTTCCAGCCACACCCCGGACGCCGCCATGGCCGCCCCTGCCACCAGGCACGTCACCGCCCCCGGGGTGTCCTGTTGGGCCGCGAGCAAGTCACTGTGCCGCAGCAGGACGTAGATCGTGACCCCGCCGTACAGACCACCGACGACCGCCCCGATCCATGCCGTGGCCATGCCGAGAACCGCACAGCGGGCGACGAATACCGGGAAGAGCTGCGAGGAGTCCTGGCCGATCCGTCCGTCCTCCACCCGGTGTTTCACGACCACCGCGAGCACGACCGCCAGCGCGGCGAACACCCACATCGCCACCGACCCGCTCACTTTCACCGGCGGGAGGTCACCGTAGAACATCCAGCTTCCGGCCAGGCCGACCAGTACGGCACCGGCGGCGGCGAGCAGCAGCAGGCCGATACTGGTCGTGGACAGGGCCGGACCAGGACCGGTGCGATTCTCCCGTCGGGGCGTCATGCCGCCCATGCTACGGTGCCCACTCGACCTCAGGCAGCGCCCGGATTCCCGCCGTGGCGGCATCAGGGCCCAACTCAGCGAGCCACTCGGTGACGGCGCGCCCGGACAGTGCGGCGTGGGGGTCGGCGTCCAACCACGGCACCAGGACGAACGCCCGCTCGTGCGCCCATGGATGCGGCAACCGTAGTTCGTCGGTGTCGCTGGTCTCGCCCTCGATGTGCACCAGGTCGATGTCGAGGGTGCGTGGCCCCCAGTGGCGCTCGCGGACGCGGCGGGCGTCCTGCTCCAGCGTCTGACCGGTGTGCAGCAACTCCAGGGGACTGAGCGTGGTGTCCACGATGAGCACACTGTTGCGGAACTCCGCCTGGTCGGTCACACCCCACGGCGCGGTGGCGTACATGGCGCTGGCGGCGACCGGGGTCACCCCGGTGCGGTCGGCCAGGGCGGCGGCGGCGACACGGATCTGCTCCTCTGGCCCGGACAACGGACCGGCGAGATTCGAACCGAAGGCCAGGACGGCTCGGCGTGGGCGGGTCATGACCGGGGTGTGGGGGTCTTGCGCGACCGGCGGGCCACGACCCGCACGTCGGAGAACGGATGGTGGATCGGCGCATCGGGCTTGTGGACGGTCACTTCGACGGCGAGTATGCCGTCCAGGGCGTTGATCCGGTCGGCGATCGTCGCCGACACGGTCTCGATGAGGTCCAGGCTCGGACCGGAGACGACATCGACCGCGATGTCGGCGAGGTCGACATAGGAGATCGTGGCGTTGATGTCGTCTTCGGCGACGGCGACGGTGAAGTCGGTCCAGACCACCAGATCGACGATGAATTTCTGCCCGGCCTCCTTCTCGAAGTCGTATACGCCGTGGTAGCCGTAGACCTCCAGCCCGTCCAGTTCGATGCGGTCAGCCACGACGTGCCCTCCATCCTTCGGGTAATGCGGGGCCGCGGCCGGTGGCCACGGCGTGGGCGACGTCCGCCGCCACCCGGTTCGATGCGATGTCATGCACCCGGACCGCCCACGCTCCGGACGCTGCGACCAGTGCGGTGACTGCGGCGGTCGCCTGGTCGGCGGCCGCGGAATCTGCGGCAGCGGGTGCCCCGTCGGCTGCCGGACGCAGTGCGGTGAGGAACCGCTTCCGGCTGGCGCCGACGAGCACCCGGTGGCCCAGTGCGGTGACGTCGCCGAGGCCGCGCAGCAGGGACCAGTTGTCGGCGGGATCCTTGGCGAAGCCGAGACCGGGGTCCAGGATGATCCGGTCGCCGGGCACCCCGGCACGCTGGGCCCGGTCGGCCAGGTCCACCAGGTGCCCGGTGACGTCGGCGAGTACCCCTCCGGTGTGGTCTGCCCGGCCGGCGGCGGACTCGAACCGTTCGGCGCGCCAGTGCATCAGGCAGTAGTCCACCGCACGGTCCTGGTTGGCTTCGGCGACCACCCGGTCCATGTCAGGGTCTGCCAGGCCACCGGAGACGTCGTTGACGATGGTTGCCCCGGCCGCCACGGCCGCTGCTGCTGTGGTGGCGCGCATGGTGTCCACACTGACCGCGATACCCTCGGCGGCCAGCGCCTGGATCACCGGTACGACGCGGGCGGCCTCGACCTCGGCGTCAACCCGGACGGCGCCGGGGCGGGTCGACTCGCCGCCGACGTCGATGATGTCGGCCCCGTCGGCGATCATTGCGCGGGCGTGGTCGACCGCACGCTGCGGGTCGATCCATTCGCCGCCGTCGGAGAAGGAGTCCTCGGTGACGTTGAGGATGCCCATCACGAGGGTCCGGTCCGGGCTCCGTTCGGGGGTTCTGTCGGGCATCAGTGGTCCCGGATCAGGCTCATTGCCTCGGCACGGGAGCGGGCGTCATTGCGGAATCCGCCACGTACCGCGGAGGTCACCGTGGATGCCCCGGGCTTGCGTATGCCACGCATCGCCATACACAGGTGCTCGGCCTCGATGACGACGATGACGGCCTGTGCTTCGAGGTGCTCGGCGACGGCATCGGCGATCTGGCTGGTCAGACGTTCCTGAACCTGGGGTCGCTTGGCGTATCCGTCGGCCAGCCGGGCCAGCTTCGACAGGCCGGTGACCGTGCCGGAGTCGCCAGGAATGTAGCCGATGTGGGCGTGACCGTAGAAGGGCACGAGGTGGTGCTCGCAGGTGGAGTAGATCGGGATGTCCTTGACCAGCACCAGTTCCCGGTGGTCCTCGTTGAAGGTTTTGGCGAGGACGTCTGCGGGGTCGCGGAAGAGCCCGTCGAAGGATTCGCGGTAGGCCCGGGCCACCCGGGCGGGAGTCTCCTGGAGTCCTTCCCGGTCCGGGTCCTCACCGATGGCGATGAGCAGTTCACGCACCGCGGCCTCAGCCCGCTGCTGGTCGAAGACTGCCCCGGTCGACACGTTGACGGCGGCGTCGCCGGTGGCGTCAGTCGTTTCGGTCACTGTGGTCCTGTTCTCTTTCATCGTCACGTCGGTGGTGTCGGCCACCGGCGTCGTTTCCCTCGGAACGTCCCAGGTTACGCGTCGGGCTGCTCTCGCTCGGCCACGGGTGCTCCGGCTGCTCATTGTCCGGCAGGCGGAAGCCACGCTGCTCCGGACGCCGCGACTCCGGCGAGTCGGTGGCACTGCCGTCGCCGTAACTGATCTCACCGGGGTGACGGTGACCGGCGTCGGCATCGTCCTGACCGCCCCAGAGGTGGTCGGTGCTGGTGGTGGACCGGCCACTCCAGCGGCCGACCGGCCCGGAGGACCCGGGGTCAGTCGATGACGGGGCATCCGACGGGACCACCGACGGTTCCACCGGGACGACCGGGCCAGCTGGGTCGTTCCCCCGCAGGTTGGCGTCCTTCTCCTTGCGGCGGCGCTCCATGCGGGCGCGGCGGGCCGCGGAGAAGAAGTCGTTGCGTGCCGGTGGCTCCTCGCCACGCTCGCGGGCCAGCTCGGTCGGGGTCTTGACCGGTTCCCGGTGGTCCTGCGGGAAGTCGGCGTCCTGGTTCTCGAAGATGTCGGTGACCTCCACCGGCTCCAGGTCGGAGAAGATCGCCTCCAGGTCCGGTCGACGCAGCGTCTCCTTCTCGAGCAGCTTCTCGGCCAGGGTGTCGAGGTACTCACGGTTGTCGCGCAGCGTGCGGTAGGCGATACCGTGCGCCTTCTCGATGAGCATGCGGACCTGCTCGTCGATGGTGGCAGCCACCGCCGGGGAGTAGTCCAGGGTTCCGGAACCACCACGTCCGACGAACGGATCGCCCTGTTCCTCGCCGTACTTCACCGCACCGAGTTGCGGGCTCATGCCGTACTCGGTGACCATCGCGCGGGCGGTCTTGGTGGCCTGCTCGATGTCGGCGGAGGCACCGGTGGTCGGTGAGCCGAAGATCAGTTCCTCGGCGGCGCGGCCACCCATGGCGAACACCAGGCGGGCGAAGAGTTCCGCCCGGTTGTACATGCCCTTGTCGTCCTCCGGCACGGCCATGGCGTGGCCACCGGTCTTACCGCGAGCGAGGATGGTGACCTTGTAGACCCGCTCGATGTCCTTGATGCCCCAGGCGGCCAGGGTGTGGCCGCCCTCGTGGTAGGCGGTGACCTTCTTCTCGTGCTCGGAGATGATCTTGCCGCTGCGGCGCGGACCACCGATCACCCGGTCGGTCGCCTCCTCCAGGGCGTCGCCGGTGATCACGTTGCCGTCCACCCGCGCGGTCAGCAGCGCCGCCTCGTTGAGCACGTTCGCCAGGTCGGCACCGGACATGCCCACGGTGCGCTTGGCCAGGGAGTTCAGGTCGACGTCGTCGGCCAACGGCTTGCCCTTGGAGTGCACCCGAAGGATCTGCTCACGGCCGGCGATGTCCGGGTTGGTCACCGGGATCTGCCGGTCGAAACGGCCCGGACGCAGCAGCGCAGGGTCGAGGATGTCGGGGCGGTTGGTCGCGGCCATGAGGATGACGTTCTCGCGGTCGCTGAACCCGTCCATCTCCACCAGCAGCTGGTTGAGGGTCTGCTCGCGCTCATCGTGGCCGCCGCCCATACCGGCGCCACGCTGACGTCCGACCGCGTCGATCTCGTCGACGAAGATGATGCAGGGGCTGTTTTCCTTGGCGGTCTTGAACAGGTCACGCACCCGGGAGGCACCGACACCGACGAACATCTCCACGAAGTCGGAACCGGAGATCGTGTAGAAGGGCACCCCGGCCTCACCGGCGACGGCGCGGGCCAGCAGGGTCTTACCGGTACCGGGTGGGCCGTAGAGCAGCACACCGCGCGGGATCTTCGCACCGACTTCCTCGTAGCGGTCCGGATTCTGCAGGAAGTCGCGGATCTCGTCGAGCTCCTCGACAGCCTCGTCCGCACCGGCGACATCGTCGAAGGTGGTGTCCGGGTTGTCGACGTTGAGTTCCTTGGCCTTCGACTTGCCGATCCCCAGTGCCCCGCCGGGGCCGCCCTGCATCCGGGTGAGGAAGAACAGCAGCAGCGCACCGATCAGCAGGATCGGCAGCAGCATGACCAACAGCGAACCGAGGAAGCTGTCCTCGGTGACGTTGGTGGTGTACTTGTCCGAGTCTGCGGCCTCGACCCGGTCGAAGATGGTGTCCGCGGCCCGCGCCGGATACTGGGCGATGATCTGGTCGATGCCGTCCTTGCCGTCGACGCTGATCTCGTCGCGCAGCGTCATCTGCAGCTGCTGCTCACGATCGTTGATCTGCACCTCGGCGACGTTCTGGTCGTCGATCTGTTCCAGTGCCACCGAGGTGTCGACGTTGTCGTAACCACGGGTGGAGTCGGTGAGGACGCTGAAAGCGTAGAACGCGACGAGGAGCGCGGCCACGATGGCGGCAATCCTCAGGACCCTCTTTTTGTTCATAATCTCTCTAGCGTATCGAAGGAGACGGACGTGGGACGGGAGAGGCGGTGGCCATGTGGGACACTATGGATCCCACAGCACCCGCCGGTCTAACTGTAGACGCTGGGACGCAACGTCCCCACCCAGGGAAGATCCCGGTAGCGCTCGGCGTAATCCAGGCCGTAGCCGACGACGAAGTCATTGGGGATCTCGAAGCCGACCTCCGAGGCGTCCACCTGCTTCTGCACTGCCTCCGGCTTGCGCAACAGCGTGATGACCTCGAGGTTCTTCGGCCCCCGTGCCGCCAGGTCCGACACGAGCCAGGACAGGGTGATGCCGGACTCGATGATGTCCTCCAGGATGATGACGTTGCGCCCGCGGATGTCGCGCTTCAGATCCATGATGATCTCCACCGTGCCACTGGAGTGAGCGGAGCTGCCGTAGGACGACACCACCATGAACTCCATCTGGGTGGGGATGTCCATGGCCCGGGCGAAGTCCGCGATGAAGTAGGTCGCCCCCTTCAGCACGCAGACCAGGATCGTGTCCTCGTCCTCGTCCCGGTAGCGGTCGCTGGCGGCGCGGGCCATCTCGGCGATCCGGGCGTGCAGTGTCTCGTGGTCGACGAGCACCGCCTCTACGTCATCGCCGTAGCAGTTGTCGGGAACGTCGGTTTTCTTGCTGATCATCACGAGACTCCTGCGGTCCGGTCGAGTTCCAGCTGGCTTCCGGTGTCCGTCCGACGGCGGCGCACCACCAGTCGGCGGGTCGTCCCCATTGTAGAGGGTGCCTCGGACAGCTTATTGTCCGCCGGTTGTGGCGGCCAGGGCACCGCCACCGGCCCCTGGCCGTGCCAGTCGGTGACCAGTGCGTCCACCATGTCCAGGTGCCGGGACGTCAGTGGTCCGGCCGTCTCCGCGAGCCACTGCCTGATCACCCGGCGGCGCAGCGGTGCCGGCGCCGACTCCAGGACAGAAACCTGCAGCCCCGATGGGACACCGGCCGCTGCACTGTCGATACGCCCCCTGGCCTGCTCCAGAATCCGGGCGGCCTGGGCGTCCAGCTCATCGGCGTCCTCACGCAACAGCCGGGCCGACCGTGCCAGGTTGGAGTCCACATGGCCGCCCAGGATCTCCTGGGCCAGCGGCAACAGTTCGTGACGCACCCGGGAGCGGATGATCTCCGGGGACTCGTTGTGCGGGTCATGCCACACCGGTAACCCCAGTTCAGCGCAGCTGCCCTGGGTGTCGGCGCGGGCGACGCCCAACAGTGGCCGACCCAGCCACGCCGCCCCGGCGGCGACCACCGGGTGGTCGTGCGTGACTGCCCTCAGCCCGGCGAGACTGCCGGTACCGGACCCCCGTGCCAGGGACAGCAGCAGGCCTTCGGCGTCATCGTCGGCGGTGTGGGCGACCAGGACAGGACGTCCTGCCGCGACCTCACCCAGCGCGGCGTACCGGGCCGAGCGGGCGGGGGCCTCCCCACTCCCCTCGACCGTCACCGGCACGGTGCAGGCGTGGGCCCCGAGATCGGTACACAGCGCGGCAGTACGCGCGGCGACGGAGGCGGAGCCGTCCTGCAGGCCGTGGTCGACGGTGACGGTCGTGACGTCCAGCCCGGCGGCCACGCAGGCTGCGGCCAGTGCCACCGAGTCCCCTCCGCCGGACACCCCACAGACCACCTCGTCGCCCGGCGACAGTCCGGCCTGGGCCAGGAAAGACCGCAGGCTGTGGCGGACCGCCAGCGTATGCGGTGTGGCAACCAACTGCGTACCTCTGCCCCTACTCGACGGTGCGCAGCGCGGCGGCGAGCCGGTCCAGGGCCGCACGCCCGGCGTCCATGTCAGAGCCATGGGACAGGAAGGCGAAACTGAGGGTGCGTCCGGCCTCGGTCGTCACCGTGCCGGCCAGCGAGTTCACCCCGTCGAGGGTGCCGGTCTTCGCGCGCACCCATCCGGCGCCGTCGGTGGCTCCGGACGTTGAGTCGTAGCGGTCGATCAAGGTTCCGCTGCCGTTGGCGACCGGCAGGCCGTCGAGGATGCCGCGAAGCTCGGTCTCGGACGCCGCCGAGGCGATGATCCCGTCGAGGATCCGTGCGGACAGCCGGTTCTTCCGGCTCATCCCGGAGTTGTCGCCCAGTACCGCCTCCGAGACGTCGAGGCCTGCCTCGTCCAGGGCGTCCAGGGTGGCGGTCGTCGCCCCGGCGAAGGTCGTGGGTTCCCCGGCGGCCTCGGCGACCTCCCGGCCGATCGCCTCGGCCAGCATGTTGTCGCTGTGCAGCAGCATATCGCGCACCCGGGTGGTCAGCGGGGCAGACTGCACCTCGCCCAGCTCATCGGCATCCGAGGCGGTCGAGACCTTCTTGTCTGAGACGGACACCGAGGCCTCGGGGAATCCGAGTGCCTCGGCCAGGCCGGAGCCGACGTCCTGGGCCGGTGCGCTCGACCGCGGCGAGTAGGAGTCGGACGGGTCAATCCGTCCGGCATCCAGCATCACCGACGACAAGGGGGCGACGTTGCCTGCCCCGATGTCGTCGCGGGACCAGTCACTGTTGAACAGGTCCCCGGAGCGCACCGAGTTGTCGACGATGATCTCGGTGACCTCGGTGACCCCGGCATCGCCGAGCGCGTCGGTGACCTGGGCGGCGAGATCGTCCAACGCCGCCGGGTTGGTGAAGAATCCGGCCCCGGAGGTGCTCTCCAGGGTGATGTCCCCCTCGCCCTTGACCACGATCTGCCCCTCGGTCTCGCCGGGCAGCACCCGGGTCGACACACGCTGGTCGCCAGGCAGGGTGGTCAGTGCAGCGGCCGCGGTGGCCAGCTTCGTCGCCGAGGCCGGCACCAGCATCCGGTCGGCGCGGGTCGACCACACCTCCTCGCCGGTGGCGATGTCGGTGACGTGGCCGGACAGGGTGCCCAGATCGGGGTCGGACGCCACCTCCCGGAGTTCGTCGTCCACGTCAGGCGCATCCCCACCGGACACTGCGGGTTCCAGTACCGGCGTGGCCGGGGCGGGCGTCTCGGCGTCGGCGATGTTGTAGGGGTTGCGGTTGTCCAGGATCAGCGCAACCACGATGATGAGCGCCACCACGACGGCAAAGGCCGCGACAGATCCACCGTAGATCCAGCGTCGCGAGGCTTTCGTGCTCATCGTGGCATCAGGGCCTTTCATCATGGTGTCGGCGAACCACCTTAGAGTATCGGACGGGGTGGACACGGTGCGCGGTGTGGTGAGTTGGAACTGATGTCGCACTCACTCCACCGCGTCGAACACCTCACGTCTGAGATGAATCATCCGGAACTCACCCGGAGTCATACCATTGCGGTTCCTGAATGCCCGTACGAAGGAAACGACACTGCCGTATCCGGCCCGGACGGCCACGTCGGACACGGAACTCGTGGGGCGGCGCAGCATCGCGCGTGCCACGGACATCCTCCGCTCAACGGACCACTGCCGGTATGAACTGCCGGTCACCCTCTGAAACGCTCTGGCCAAGTCCCGCCGGGGGACTCCAAGCCTCACTGACCAGCGGGTGAGGGAATCGGATGTCGACGGTGTCTCGCGCAGGATTCGTGCCACCTTAGCGGAAGAAGCTTCCGGGGGCGCTTGCGCTGTATTCGCCGATGGAAGCAGCTCAGTGAGTCCGCCAGCGAATTCTGCGGCGTTCCACGGGTACGGGCGGACCAACGTATGGCTCACCGCAGCGCGGTAGAGCAGTTCCGTCTCTGAGCTTCCGGCAGGCCGAAAGGCGACCACATTCTTCCGGGACAGCGGGAATTCCGTGGGAAGTGAGCCGACCGGCAGGATCACCCCGCCTGGATCGGTGGACAGGTCGTGCCACACTCCGGAAGGCAACCACAGCAGGTCGCCACGGGCGAGAGTGACCTGCCCATTGTTGAGACGAACACGAGCACTCCCCCGTGCCATCCACACCAGGACATGTCGGGCATTGACGATCGGCAGCATTCTTCCCGCCGGAACCCGTGGTGCCGTCTTGTCAGCCGGTATCTGCCCGATGCCTGTCGTACTTCGCAGCATGCCGGGAGACATCCCCAGTTGCCGCTGAAGTGCGTGGGAGAGCGATGCCGTCGACGCATACCCACTGAGCCTTGCCGCCTCAGCGATCGTCGCACCGCGCGACAATGATCGTGCAGCCACAGCTCCTCGTGCCGTGGATCGCCACCTATTGAACGACATGCCGGTTTCTGCCATAAACAACCTGGTCAAGTGCCGGACGCTCATTCCGGCTTCACCTGCCCAATCCTCGATACTCCGGGGATCGGAAGGATCGTCGGCAAGTTGGCGTGCGACGTGAGATACGGCGGCAGTCGTCGGCATCGGTGGAAAACTCACCGACCGGGCCCCGTCGCTGAAGAACGTGGCCCGCAGCGCATCCAGTATCTCCCTTGTTGTTCCTGGTTCCTGCCACGGAGGGGTGATCCAGCGGGAGAAGAGATGCAGCAGGACGTCCACCATCGCACCAGGGAGCTTCCTACACACGGCTGCGGATGCAGCGTCCGGAAAATCTGTCGAAGGCAGCAGGACGGTGAAAGCGACGGTCTCCCGGTCGGTGGCGATCTGGTTGACCGGGATGCCCGGAGGAATCCACAGGGCGTCACCCTCCCGCAGGTCATACGCACTGCCGTCGACTAGGACGCGAGCGCGTCCCCGGACAACGTAGTAAAGGTGGTTGTCACTGTGAACAGTGACCGTACCGAGCCAGCACGGTGCCAGACTCCGCACTACGGGACCTCCCGGACTCAAGGGTTCATTATATGTCTGCTGACGACATAGTCGATCATTAGCGAACCCTACCATGATGTTTCATGTTGACCCATAGCCTGAAGAAACTAGCCGCACCCCTGTTCGGCCTTGTCCTGGTCGCCGGCACGGTGACCGCCTGCAGTTCCGACGCAGATGATGCGTCAGACGCCTCATCCCGTCTGCCCGCCGGGGAAGGAACCACCGAATACCCTCTTGAGCTGGATACCGAGTATGGTTCCACGACCTTGGAGGATCGTCCGGAGAAGATCGTTGCCTATCGCGGCCTGGGCCCCGAGCTTGCACTGTCGCTCGGGATCACCCCGATCGCCTCGAACGACTGGGAGCAGTTCAGTTCCTTCCTCTCCGAGTACGGGGCAGATGACATCGACACCATTCTCGAACCTGTCGACGGCAATGTGCCCGTCGAGTCCATCTCGGCGGAGGACCCCGACCTGATCGTGGTGAACACCACCGAACAAAGTGTTTTCGACCAGTTGTCACAGGTCGCGCCTGTCCTTGCCTATAGCTACTCCTGGGGCGAGAACGGAACGGATTGGCGCGAACAGTTGGCCCGATTGGGTGAGGCCACGGACCTCGCAGAGGCTGCGGCAGACGTCGAGTCAACCCACGACGACGCCATCCAGGCCATCCGCGATGAGAACCCGGAGTTCGCCGAGTACAGCGCGAACTTCATCTCGGATAAGGGCGACAACGTCGATGTCGAGTCATTTGCAGGATCACCCGGCGAAGAGTTCTTCGCCCAACTCGGCTTCCAACCGTTCGAGAAGGCGGAGGAATTCACCAACACCGACGTTGTCAGCGGCGAACGCTACGCTGACCTCGCTGCAGACGTGATGTTCATCTATGACCCCTCCGGCGGAATGCCGACGTTGAGCGGGAGCCAGGCATTCCAGAATCTCCCTGCCGTCCAGAATGACCTGGCCTTCCCGTTAGAGTTGTCGGATGATGACCCGTTCCCGGGCACGATGGCCGTGGGGCTGCGCTCCCCCGCGCCGCTGACGAACGTGTGGCTGGCAGAGCACATCGTTGACCTACTGGGGGACAAACTGAAGTAGGCCGACCATAGTTATCCCGCCTCCGGACGTTCCATCTGGAACCGGTTCTCCTCGGCGAGGGTGAAGTAGTCCGACGGACCACCGGCGCGCAGCACCGGATCCGCCAGCGCTGTCTGGTAGATACCGTCAACCAGCAGCGACTGGTCGATGTGGACGCCGACGACTTCGCCGAAGACCATGCTTGTCGCAGTCACATGACCGGTCTGGGTCTGGAGCGGGACGACCTGGGTGGTGCGGCATTCGAAGACGACCGGCGACTCCGCCACATGCGGCACCCCGACGATTATCGAGGCCGCAGGTGTCAGCCCCGAGATGTCGAATTCATCAACCTCGGGCGGGACGACAGCGGACGTGGCGTTCATCGCCGTGGCGAGTTCCTTGGTCACCAGGTTCCAGCAGAACTCCCCGGTACTCCCGGCGTTATGGAGGCTGTCCTTCGGCCCGTTGCTGGCGAACCCGACGATCGGCGGGTCGTAGTTGAAGGCGTTGAAGAAACTGAAAGGCGCCAGATTGAGCACGCCGTCCGCCGAACGGCTGGATATCCACCCGATGGGTCTCGGCGCGATGATCGCGTTGAACGGCGAATGGGGCAGCCCGGTGCCGACCCCGGGTTCGTAGAAGTGGGTGCCACTGTCCTGTTCGCGTGATCTGTCCGCCGTCATGTCGGCCACTGTAGGCGCGAACCCCGGTGTCAGTCGCCCGAACTCCTGCCGAAAGCGTTGTCGAGCAGGGAGCGGATCCGATCGCGGTGCTCCGATGAACCGATCGCAGGAATCCGGGAGTAGGCAAGTTCGTAGCACTCATCATTACTCCGTTGCGCGATGACCCAGACGATCGTGATCCGGTTATCCTCGTTGACCTCGTAAATCACCCGGATCGTCCTGTTCCCCACGACCAACTTGAACAGGCCGGTCAGGTCGCCGCCCTGCCGACGTCCCAGCCGGAATCCGCGCTCTAATGGTTCGCTCTGCAACTTCACCAGTGCCTTCAGCACCATGTTACGTTGCGAGCCCTCCAACCCTTTGAGATCCTTTCACGCCTCACGCGTCAACTCAACTTCATAGCGCTTCATCCCCAGTTTCCCCCTCATCCATGAGTTCGGCTTCGTCGAGGCCGAACTCCGCGATCACCTCAGAAAGGCTGTACCGCACCCCGTCGTCGGACGCCATCCTCACCATCGCCATCGCCATGAGCTGCATGTCCTCACGGACCTCGTCCAACCGGTCCGCTTCCTCCATTGACATCAGCACACCGACAGGCTGATTGTTCCGCACGATCACCCTGTGCCCGTGCGTCGGAAGGTCATTGACGACAGCCGACGGGTTCCGGGAGAACTCGCTCATGCTGATCATGTCCCTGGTGTTGGTTTCCATACCATCCACCTCACTTTCTACGTGCAATTCTACCCAGAATATTACCCAGGTCAACGCTAAAGGTCTCTGCACGCCGACCTCCGCCGAATCGCTGCGACGATCCCCGCCTGGAACGTATGCTCCATTCCATGGCGAAAGAACTCATCACCGCATCCCGCACCATCAACGCCAGCCCCGCACAGGTCTGGGCCGTCGCGTCTGACCTGAAGGGCATGGGCGAGCGCAGCCCACAGTGCAAGAAGATGCTCGTCCTCGGCGGTGAGCCCGGTACCGGCACCACCACCATCAACCTCAACAAGCGCGGACCTCTGTTCTGGCCGACCTGGTCCAAGGTCACCCAGTGGACCCCCAATGAACTGCTGGAATGGCGCATCCCGCTGAACCGCAGCCACTGGCGCTACGAACTCACCGACAACGGTGACGGCACCACCACCCTCACCGAGTCCCGCATCGTCAAGGGCAACACCAGTGCCCTGTCCCGGGGTCTGGTCGCCGCCTTCCTCGGCGGCAACGACACCTTCGAAGCTGAGATGGAGCAGGGAATCGCCCAGACCCTCGCGGCCATCGCCGCAACGGCGGAGCCGGCAAGGTAAACTCTGCTGCCATGAGCATCGAAGTCACCGTTGAAATCCCCAAGGGTTCCCGCAACAAGTACGAGGTCGACCACGAGACCGGCAAGGTCTACCTCGACCGTTACCTCTTCACCCCGATGGCGTACCCGGCCGATTACGGCTTCATCGACCACACCCTCGGTGAGGACGGCGACCCGCTGGACGCCCTGGTGATCCTGCCGGAGTCCGTGTTCCCGGGTGTCATCGTCGAGGCCCGCCCGGTCGGTGTCTTCAAGATGACCGACGAGGCCGGCGGCGACGACAAGCTGCTCTGCGTCGTCGACGACGTCCGTTACGAGAAGTTCCAGGACATCGGCGACATCGCCCAGGACGTCAAGGACGAGATCGAGCACTTCTTCGTCCACTACAAGGACCTGGAGCCGGGCAAGGAAGTCAACGGTTCCGGCTGGGGCGACAAGGCCGAGGCCGAGCGCATCCTGGCTGAGGCTGTGGAGCGCCACAAGTAGTTTCGACGCTGACACACACCAACCCCGCCGACTCACGGAGTCTGCGGGGTTCTTGCGTTCCGGCGCGATGTCCAGCACCGACGAATGGCCCGGGTTAAGGTCGATCACTGAAATCTCTCCCCACTCCCCCCACTCCCCCACTCCCCCAGGACGCGCCATGCACCCCTCACTCCTGTCCCTCATCCGCGCCACGTTCACTGCCGCCTGCGCGCTCACCCTCACCACTGTCACTGCCGCTGTCTCCGTCGCGCAGGACAGTAGCTCAGGCAGCACCGGCAGCTCTGCACTGTCCGGCTCGTCCGGCCAGGGCTCGGCGAATGCTCCCGGCTCCGCCGCACTCAACCCGTCCAACCCCTACTCCGAGGACACCACCGACAACCTCGTCACCTTCGGGGACTCCTTCACCGCGAACACGCATTCCGTGGCGAACAACATCGAATCCTCCGCCGAGGACTACCCACAGCAGAGCGGCTGCCACATCGCCCCGGACGCCTGGCCCGGCCTGCTCGCCGAGGACACCGGCATCCCGGTCCAGAACTGGGCCTGCACGAACTCCGGCACGGCCCACATGCTCAACCGGGTCACCCGCGCCATCGACGCCGGGCACGTCAACGACAGTTCCACCGTGGTGCTCTCCTCCGGCATGAACGACAAGCAACGGGAACTCGGCGACGCGGAGATCACCGCGAACTTCCTCGCGGCGGTCGAAAAGATTCAGGACGCAGCCCCCGGCGCGGAGATCATCATCCTCGGACGCCTGGCCACCACCGACCCCGATGGCAGACAGTGCAGCGTGAACCTGATCCCGTACCTGCCCCTCGGCCAGGTGGCCGAAGACACCGCCGCCCGCGAAACTGCCGTCCAGGACATCCAGCGCAACGTCGCCGAGCGCACTGGTGTGGAGTTCATCGACATCCACGAGATGACCCTCGAGAAGAACTCCACCTGCGCACCGGACGCCGATCGTTATGTCTCCGGCAACCGCGACTACACGACCCCCGGGTTCAACATGAACGCCCACCCCTCGATCGCCGGCAGCCAGTTCCTGGCCGCACAGATCGTGGCATTCCTCGGTCGCGACGCCGCCGAGCAGATCCTGGAATTCATCGAGGACGCTGACCTGGAGAACACGCCGGTGATCGGTGACGTCGCCGACGCTCTCGAGGACGTCGTCGAGGAGGACGCCTCGGACGAGACCGAGTCCTAGCCTTCACCCTCCACGTAGGCGACAGCCTCGATCCCCTTGTCCCGGTAGTTCGACAGGGCCCGGGAGTAGTGCGGGTCAGAGGTCACGATCACCGCGACCCCA
This sequence comes from Candidatus Corynebacterium faecigallinarum, assembly GCF_052264515.1. NCBI lineage: Bacteria > Bacillati > Actinomycetota > Actinomycetes > Mycobacteriales > Corynebacteriaceae > Corynebacterium > Candidatus Corynebacterium faecigallinarum. Next base: position 74,990 of record NZ_JBQQOC010000002.1, on the reverse strand, counting down.
CCGTTGCTGCGGATGTAGTCGGAGGTGTTGGCAACATTGTCCAGGGTGCTGCCGGACTTCTCCTCGACGACGATCGGGTTGCTGACCCCGCGCAGGCGCAACCCCTTCTCCATGGCCTTGGCCTCCGAGGGGCAGTCCGGTTGGGTGGTTCCGCCAGTGACCACGACGGGGTTGCCCCGGTGGATCCGGGCGAGTTCAGCGGCACCGTTGAGGCGGTCGTCGAGCACCTTCGGGGTCTTGCAGTCCTCGTTCAGTCGCGCGCCGAGGACAACGATCGGCACCCTACGGTCATTGGCCAGCACGGCGTGGCTGGCGACGGGGCGCACCCGTTCGTGATCGGCGATGTCCCGGTTGTCGGAGATCACGTTCTTGGTGTCCGGCACGAGCGGCGCGGCAGTCGCCGGGGCGGCACCGGCACCGATGCAGAGGCCTGCCACCGTGGCGGCGACCAGTCCGGTTGCGGTGGCGGAGCGGGAGAATCGACCTGACAGGGCACGACGGGATGAAGGCTTCATGGCGATGGGGACGTCCTTTTCGGAAAGTTCGGAGAGGTTGGCGATGTTGACTTTCCCCACCCTGCACCCCTCGAGCAGTCATGTCAGCCGTTTGACGCACTTTTGCAGCCGACTTCCGACATTCCCAGGGCAAACATACGACTCCCTTAGAGCTCACGACCGTGAAGACTCAGTTGTGCCTGCGTACACTGGGGCACCATGAGTGATTTCGAGAACGTCAAGGCCAACGAAGTCCCCGAAGGGGCCCAGCTCATCGACATCCGCGAGCCGGACGAGTTCAACCAGTGGCACGCCGAGGGCGCGACCAACCTTCCCCTCTCCGAACTCCAGGCCCGCTACGGTGAGTTCGACTTCGACCGGGACATCTACCTGATCTGCCTCTCCGGTGGCCGCAGTGCGAAGGCCTGCACCTGGCTGGAGATGAACGGCATCGACACGATCAACGTCTCCAACGGCACCATCGGTTGGCGCGACTCCGGCCTGCCGATCGTCGGGACCGAAGGCTAGTCACCGAGGCGACGCGGTTAGCGGGGTTCCCCCATAGTTCGTCTTCCCCACCCCTGAGACGATAGAATGTGACTATGGCTGAAACCACCGTGAACCTCCCGCAGGGTCTCCTGAAGTCGCCGTCGTTCCAGCTGGAACGACTTCGACGCCGTACCCGCACCCACGTGGAGGCTGCACTGTCCGCCAAGGACTTCAATCTCCGGGAGTACTGGGTGCTGACCTACCTGGTCGACGGGGACGCCGCCAGCCAGGCCGAGCTCGGCGAGATCATCGGTGTCGACCGCTCCGACATGGTGCGTCTGGTGGACGCCCTGGAGAAGCGCGGGCTGGCCAAGCGGGAGAAGGACGCCAAGGACCGGCGGCGGCAGATCATCTCGGTGACGAAGAAGGGTGCGAAGGCCCAGGCCACACTGACCCCCATCGTTCAACTGGCTGAGGACTCCGCCCTGGACGAGTCGACGTCCAAGCAGCTCAAGCACCTGAAGAAGCTGGCGAAGTCGATCATCGCCGCCGAGGAGGACAGCGAGGTCGACGACATCGACGACCACCGCCGGGACTAGTCGCCGATCTGGTCGCGACCGCGCTTGACGATCTTCGGATCCGGCTCCCCGACCACGTCGTAGTCCTTGCCGGTGTAGTCGAACTTGCTGAGCACGTAGCGCATGGCGTTGAGCCGTGCGCGCTTCTTGTCATTCGACTTGATGGTGATCCAGGGCGACTCATTGGTGTCGGTGTAGCGGAACTGCTCTTCCTTCGCCCGGGTGTAGTCGTCCCACTTGTCCAGGGACGCCAGGTCCATCGGCGAGAGCTTCCACTGACGCACCGGGTCCACCTGGCGGATGGCGAAACGGGTCCGCTGCTCCTTCTGGGTCACCGAGAACCACAGCTTGGTCAGGCTGATACCGGAGCCCATGATCATGTTCTCCAGCATCGGTACCTCCCGCAGGAACTCCGAGTGCTGGTCATCGGTGCAGAAGCCCATTACCCGCTCCACACCGGAGCGGTTGTACCAGGAGCGGTCGAAGAAGACGATCTCACCGGCACAGGGGAAGTTCTCGATGTAGCGCTGGAAGTACCAGGACGTCGACTCCCGGGGACTCGGCTTCTCCAGGGCGACGGTGCGCGCACCACGCGGGTTGAGATGCTCGTTGAACCGCTTGATGGTGCCACCCTTACCGGCGGCGTCACGGCCCTCGAACAGGATGATGTGCTTCTGGCCCGTCTCCTTGGTCCAGTTCTGCCACTTCAGCAACTCGATCTGCAGGGACCGCTTGATCGTCTCGTACTCCTCGCGGCCCATCCGCTCCGGGTAGGGGTAGCTGTCCCGCCAGGTGTCCACCCGGTGACCGTCCGGGGTGACCAGAACGGGGTCGTCCTCGTCCGAGTCATCGACGATATAGCCTTCGGTCGCCGCCAGGTCGACGATGTGGAACTCCTCATTGTCCATGCTCACCAGTCTAGTGGAGAAGAGGGCAGCCTACATGGGGACGAAACACGACTCACCCCCGGTTGCGCGCACGTTGAGGCATATCGGGACACCGGCCCCAGACAAGACGGAAGCCCGGCCGAAGCCGGGCTACCATGATCCCCGAAGGAGGGGGACGAGTCCTACTCGCCGCTGCCGGAGGACAGTGCAGCGCCGCTCTCGAAGATGTCGAAGAGGCCGCCGAAGACGTCAGCGAAGCCGCCGAAGAAGGTGGACAAGTTGTCGAACAGGTCGGTGATAGAGCTGAGATCCATGATGTTCTCTCCTGAAGTTCATGTACGGCCCGGGGCATCCGGACCTCGTTTCCTGAACCTACCAACTGTCAGGGATTCTGCAACCGCAGTTCGCGATTTTTTCCCGGGGGGAACGTCCGATCGTTGGAAGAATGACCATCGACACTCCCGATCATCACTGTTCAGGGAAGTGATCGGACACTTCTCGATCCACCCGCGAAATAAAAGAAACCCACCACAGGAAACGGCATTCACCGTGACTGTGGCGGGCTCAAGGGGGCCGCATATGGGGGTATGCGACAGACGGACTAGAAGCCGCCCATACCGCCCATTCCGGCCATCTCATCGGCACCCGGGGCAGCAGCGGCGGGCTCCGGCTTGTCGGCGACGACAGCCTCGGTGGTCAGGAAGAGGCTGGCGATGGAGGCGGCGTTCTGCAGTGCGGAACGGGTCACCTTCACCGGGTCGGAGATGCCGGCGGCGAGCAGGTCGACGTACTCACCGGTGGCGGCGTTGAGACCGTGACCGGCCTCGAGGCCGGTCACCTTGTCGGCGACGACGCCCGGCTCCAGGCCGGCGTTGGTGGCGATCTGCTTCAGCGGCGAGGACAGGGCGGCGCGCACGATCTGCACACCGGTGGCCTCGTCACCCTCCAGGCCGAGGTTGTCGTCGAGCACGCTGGCGACCTGCAGCAGTGCGGCGCCACCACCGGCGACGATGCCCTCTTCTGCAGCGGCACGGGCGTTACGCACGGCATCCTCGATGCGGTGCTTGCGCTCCTTGAGCTCGACCTCGGTGGCTGCACCGACCTGGAGCACTGCAACACCGCCGGCCAGCTTGGCCAGGCGCTCCTGCAGCTTCTCCTTGTCGTAGTCGGAGTCGGCGTTCTCGATCTCCTGCTTGATCTGGCGCACGCGGCCCTCGAGCTGCTCGGCGGAGCCGGCACCGTCGACGATGGTGGTGTCGTCCTTGGTGACGACGACCTTGCGTGCGGTACCCAGCAGCGGGATGTCGGCGGTCTCCAGGGACAGGCCGACCTCCTCGGCGATGACCTGGCCACCGGTGAGGATGGCGATGTCCTGCAGCTGTGCCTTGCGACGGTCACCGAAGCCCGGTGCCTTGACGGCGACGGACTTGAAGGTCCCGCGGATCTTGTTGACGACCAGGGTGGACAGTGCCTCACCCTCGATGTCCTCGGCGATGATCAGCAGCGGCTTGCCGGACTGCATGATCTTCTCCAGCAGCGGCAGAAGGTCCTTGACGTTGGAGATCTTGGAGGAGACCAGGAGGATGTAGGGGTCCTCCAGGACGGCCTCGCCGCGCTCGACGTCGGTGGCGAAGTAGGCGGAGAGGTAGCCCTTGTCGAAGCGCATACCCTCGGTGGTCTCGAGGTTGACGCCGAAGGCGTTGGACTCCTCGACGGTGATGACACCGTCCTTGTTGAGCTCACCGTCGCCGACCGCGTACATCGCCTCGGCGATCAGCTCGCCGATCTTCTCGTCCGCGGCGGAGATGCCGGCAGTTGCGGCGATCTGCTCACGGGTCTCGATCTCCTTGGCACCGGCCAGCAGTGCCTCGGTGACCTTCTCGACACCGGCCTGGATGCCGCGCTTGATGCCCATCGGGTTGGAACCGGCGGCCAGGTTGCGCAGACCCTCCTTGACCAGGGAGTGGGCCAGGACGGTGGCGGTGGTGGTGCCGTCACCGGCGACGTCGTCGGTCTTCTTGGCGACCTCCTTGACGAGCTCGGCGCCGATCTTCTCGTAGGGGTCCTCGAGGTCGACTTCCCGGGCGATGGTGACGCCGTCGTTGGTGATCAGCGGGGCGCCCCACTGGCGCTCCAGCACAACGTTGCGGCCCTTGGGGCCGAGGGTGACCTTCACCGCGTCGGCGAGGGTGTTCAGACCCTTCTCCAGACCACGGCGAGCTTCCTCGTCGAATGCAATCATCTTTGCCATGTGGCTGTTGATCCTTACGTGTTGAGATACAAGCGACACGTTGAGGTTCAGACCCAGCGCCCGCGACGGCACGGGAGGACGCATGTCGCATCGTCCACCCTCACTGCATCTGAGTGGGTTTCGTTCTCGTTTTGCTGGCACTCTGCGAGAGCAAGTGCTAACACCATTTTCTAGCAGTCTCCGGCCCCGAGTGCAAGGACAGACGGTCGGGCTAGGCTGGTTCCCATGACCGAGAACATTCACCTGGCCACCGCCGCCGCCCATGACGCCGTCGCCGCACAACTCCCCTGGCTTCGACAGGCCCTGACCGAGCTCGTCGCCTTCCAGTCCATCCACTCCACCCCCGGCCTGGAGGAGGACAACGCCGGTGCCGCCCGCTGGGTCACCGAACACTTCCGGGACGCCGGCATCCCGGTCGAGGAGCACACCACCTCCGATGGATCGGTGTCGGTGATCGGTGTGCGCGAGGCCGCCCCGGGCTGGCCGACCATCCTGCTGTACTCCCACTACGACGTGCAGCCGGCGTCCGACGTCCACAACTGGACGTCCTCCCCCTGGGAGCTCACCGAACGCGACGGCCGCTGGTACGGCCGCGGCGCGGCCGACTGCAAGGGGCACGTGGTCATGCACCTCGCCGTGCTGCGGGCGGTCAACGAGCTGCTGCAGGACGACTCCCTCCCGGCCGCCAGCGCCGAAGCGTTGCGCAGTGTGGGTATCCGCGTGGTCGTCGAGGGCTCCGAGGAGCGCGGCGGCTTCGGACTGGAGGACCTGCTGGCGTCCGATCCGGAGCTTTTCGCCGCCGACACCTTCCTCATCGCCGACTCCGGCAATGACACCCTCGGCGTCCCGGCCGTGTGCACCGCCCTGCGCGGTTCCGCCCCGGTGACCGTGCGACTGCGCACCCTGGAGCAGCCGATGCACTCCGGTCAGTTCGGCGGTGCGGCCCCGGACGCCCTGTTGTCGCTGATCAAGCTGCTCGCCACCCTGCAGGACGACAACGGCCTCGTCGCCGTCGACGGGCTCGCCTCCGAGGAGACCTGGGAGGGACGCGGCCCCGACGAGGCCACCTTCCGCACCGATGCCGGTGTGCTCGACGGGGTGGACGTCCTGGGTGCCGCACAGGGCCTGAACCCCAATGACCTGACGATCACCCGCCCGTCGATCACGGTGACCGGCCTGGACTCGCTGTCGGTGGCGGACTCGGTCAACGCCGTGGTCGCCGAGGCCGGTGCCGTGGTCAGCCTGCGGGTGCCGCCGGGAATGGACCCGGCGACTGCGCAGGACGCCCTGGTGGCCCACCTCGAGTCCCACGTCCCGCACAATGCGAAGTTGGAGATCGAGCGCAACTCGCTGGCCTCCCCGTTCTCCGCGGACACCTCCGGCCCGGCCCTGGGCATCCTGTCGCGGGCCCTGGCGGACGCCTACGGCGCGTCCGAGACCGCCGAGATCGGTTCCGGCGGCTCCATCCCGCTGTGCAATGCATTGCTGTCGCACTATCCGGAGGCGGAGTTGGCCCTGTTCGGCATTGAGGAACCCTCCTGCCGTATCCACTCTGCGGACGAGTCGGTCTCACCGGATGAGATCAGGGACATCGGTGTCGCTGAGCTCCTCTTCCTCTCCCGGCTTGATAAAAAGTAGTGACACAACTAACATCATCCCCATGATCAGCACCCTTAAGCGAGTAGCCCACCCCGGTGGAGGAGCGGACTGACCCCTCCACCTCGGGGTAAGTCGCGCTATTCGCGGCGGTTGCGTCGGTCCACATCCCCCGACGACCAACCAGCACAAGGGAAAGACCCACTCATGTTCGAGTCACAGGACAACCGGATGCCCACCACCACGATGATCCGTTTTGCGCGCCCCGAAGAGGCCGACGCCACGCGGAATGCCCCGACCTACACCGACCAGCCCGGCCTGCGCCGGTCCACTGCCGTCACCTACCGGGAGGGCAACCCCACCCGGATCGAGAAGCGCCGCCAGCGCACCCGGGTCTTCTCAGAGGACCCCTTCCGCGCCCGCTTCGGCAAGCGCCTTCCCACCGGCATGCGCCAGGAGGCCCGCGGCATGGAGTGGCGGAAGTTCATCGCCACCTACGCCCCCTCCACCCTGCGGGTCGAGTCGATGACCGCGACCCGCCGGGCGGCCGGCCGCAAGTCCTACGAGCTGAGCATCACCGGCCTGCGTGGCAACGCCGGTACCCGGGTCTCGATCACGGCGATGGGCGCATCCTCGGCCATGACCCAGATCCTGGCAGACCACGGCCGCCGGGTCGAGGTCCTGGAGTTCCACCAGTACGACATCTTCGAGGCGACGGTCACCTTCATCTTCGCCCAGCACGAGACGAAGAAGGTCTGGGCCGTCGGCTTCGGCGCCGACCGTGATCTCTCGATCGCCAACGCCCTGGCGTCCGCCGCCGGACGCCTGCACGGCTAACGACGCTCCACCTACACCGATCGCCGCAGTGAGTCGACCGTCAGGTCCACTGCGGCGATCCATGCGTCCGGCTGGGTGAAGCCCTCCTCGGCACCGACGTCACCGCGGGTGCGCACCCCCGGCTCCAGAGCCGCCCCGGCCTCCCGGGCCGCCGCACGCTGCAGGGCGTAGTCCCCGCCGCGTTCCATGATGCGGCGCACGTCAGCCAACTCCGCCGAGCACCCCAGCTCCTCGGCGAGCGGGGCGAGCCGCTCCAGCCAGTCGGCGATGTCCTCGGTGACCCACCGCTCGGTGGTGTCCCGGTCGGTGATGATCAACGCCTCCAGCCCGTACCGGGCCGCCCGCCACTTGTTCTCCGCCACATGCCAGTGCTGCAGGGTGGGCAGGTCGCGTCCGGCCTGCCACTCACGTTCGTAGTGCACCACCAGGCAGTGGATGAAGGCGGCGATCGCGCCGACCTCCCAGACCTCCATCGTGGCATCGGCGAAGCGGACCTCCACCGTGCCGTACTTCGAGGGACGCACGTCGAAGTGCATCGAGCCGGTGTGGTTGATCACCCCGGAACGGTCCTGGTCGACGTTGAACGCCTCCCACTCGTCCCAGTCGGCGAACTGGTAGGGCATACCGGCGGTGGGCAGCTGCTGGTACAGCAGTGTGCGGTTCGAGGCGTAGCCGGTGTCCAGGCCCTCCCACGCCGGGGAGGACGCCGACAGTGCCAGCACATGCGGGTACTGCGTCATCACCGCGTTGATGATCGGCCACACCCGGTCCCTGCCGCCGACCCCGACATGCACGTGGATGCCCCAGATCAGCATCTGGCGGCCCCAGTACTGGGTGCGCTGGATGATCTCCTGGTAGGACGATTTCTCGCTGAGGATCTGGTCACCCCAGTGGGCGAACGGGTGGGTACCCGCCGAGAAGACGTTCACCCCCAGGTCATCGGCGACCGCGAGGATCTGGGTGAGCTGTTCGCGCAGGTCCTCGACGGCGCCGGGGATGGTCTCGTGGACCCCGGTGACCATCTCGACGGTGTTCGCGAGGAACTCGCGGGTGATCCGGTGGCCCGGAAACCGCTCGTCAAGGGCATCGACGAGCGCGGGGGCGGCAGGGATGAGGTCCCTGGTCTCCGGGTCGACCAGGGCCACCTCCCATTCGATACCGACCGTCGGGGCGGAGGACGGAAATTCCATGGGGGGAATGTTACTGCATCCGCTCCGGATCCTTTGCCCGGAACCCTTGCCCCGATACCAGACCCCGCTTCTAGGTGAGCGGACCGGTCAGGACGATGACCACATTCGTCGCGTCCGGACCGTTGCGGACGTCGGCCTCGCCGAAGCGGTCGTAGTAGTCGTTGTTTCCGGAAGCCACCGGGATCCCGAGGTCCCGTCCGATCTGCTCGGCAGCGGCCTGCGCCTGGGCATTGCCCTCGGGGTAGTAGACGCGGGTCTCTTCACTGACCCCGGTCACCCGTCCCTGCAGGTTTCCGAAGCCGATGTTGCTCCAGTTATCCTCGCGCAGGCGGTCGGCGGCGTCGGTGGCGATCGGGCCACCGTTGTTCGGGCCGTTGTTCAGCACGGTCACCGCGGTCTCACCGCGGTCGATGTTCGCGCCGCTCCCGTCCGCGTTGCCGTCCGAATCACCATCACTGTCCGAGTCGCCGTCCGAGTCGCCGTCGCTGTCGCGGTTCGCGTCATCCTGGTCGGACGCCCCGTCGGCACCGTTCGCGTCGCCGGTGCTGTTCGCGTCGTCGGAGTCGGCACCGCTGCCGTCCGAGCCATTCGCGCCGTCCTGCTCCCCGGCGACCGTGCCCGAGTCGCCGTCGCTTCCGTCATCGTCACCGTCGTCGCCGACGAAGGAGAAGACGCCCCAGGCGATCAGGACGACCGCCACCGCGGTGAGGATCATCGCCAGCCCGCGCAGCGGTGCCCCACCGGCCGGCTTCTCCTTCTCCATCTCGGGGGTGAGCCCGGCGTCCCCCGCTCCAGCGGCAGCACCGATGGCGAAGTCCTCGTCGTAGGAGGTGTTCGGGTTCGGGTCGTAGACAGGTCCGTTCTGATCAGTCACGGTGCCAGCTTAACTTGTGTCACACCAGTCACACCAGACCGACACCGCCTTCACGTATCCCGACGTCTCAGTAATGTCTTCACCAGCACCGGATCCACGTCCAACGCCTCCGGCCGGGCAATCAACGCATTGAGTTGCTGGTAGTAACGCACCGGAGTGACCTGGAAACGGCGGCGGATCTCCTCGGCCTTCGCCCCCTCATCACGCCACCACAGTGACTCGAAACTGAGCATCTCGCGCTCGCGCTCGCTGAGCGAGCCCGTACTCTCCCCGGTGTCCGTCATGGAGATTCACTCTATCCGGCACCAGAATGCATCGAAAACTCCCCACCGCCGCCACCGATTGCGTACAGTACGTGTGCCCGACATGATGTCGCTCCACCGGCGCGACCACTGACTTTTTCCGGAGAAACAATGACCACAGCCACCAATGAGCGGCAGAGTCCCCCGAACGGCAAGCAGACCCGCGAACAGAAACGGGTCCTTGCCGGCACCCTGGTCGGCACCACCATCGAGTGGTACGACTTCTTCATCTACGCCCAGGCCGCCGCCTTCGTCTTCGCCCCGCTGTTCTTCGAACCGCTGGGCAGCGAGTCCACCCTCGCCCAGGTGATCTCCTGGGCCACCATCGGCATCAGCTTCCTGTTCCGCCCGCTCGGCGCGGTCATCGCCGGCCACCTCGGCGACAAGTACGGACGCAAGTCCGTCCTGGTCGCGACGCTGTTCGGCATGGGCCTGGCCACCGCACTGATCGGCCTGCTGCCGACCTACGAGACCATCGGTGTCGCCGCACCCATCCTGCTGATCCTGATGCGCATCATGCAGGGCCTCTCCGCCGGTGGCGAGTGGGGCGGCGCCGCCCTGATGGCGGTCGAGCACGCCCCGGTCGAGAAGCGCGGCCTGTTCGGCGCCTACCCGCAGATCGGCGTGCCGCTGGGCCTGATCCTGGCGACGTCCTTCATGTACCTGCTGACCACCAGCATGGACGAGGACACCTTCCAGTCCTGGGGCTGGCGCATCCCCTTCCTTTCCTCGATCGTGCTGATCGTCGTCGGCTACGTCATCCGTCGTGCCGTCGAGGAGTCCCCGGTCTACACCGAGATGCAGCAGCGTGCGAAGGAGGCGTCCACTCCACTGGGCGACCTCTTCCGCCACCACTGGCGTCGCGTCCTGCTCGCCGCCTTCATCTTCGCGGGCAACAACGCAGCCGGTTACATGATCATCGCCTTCTTCTCCTCCTACTCCAGCAGCGACTCCGTCGGCCTGGAGCGTTCGCAGACCCTGGTCGCGACCCTGATCGGTGGTGTCTCCTGGCTGGTGCTGACCCTGTGGTCCGGCAAGATCTCCGACAAGATCGGACGCCGCGAGACCTTCATCATCGGCTACGCCATCATCGCCGTCTGGGCCGTCCCCATGTGGTTCTTCGTCGACAAGGGTGAGCTGCTGTGGCTGGTCCTGGTCGTGGTCGTGCTGACCGTCGGCCTCGCACCGTCCTACGCCCCGCAGTCGGCCCTGTACGCAGAGATGTTCCCGGCGAAGGTGCGATACTCCGGTACCTCCATCGGCTACGCCCTGGGCTCGATCCTCGGTGGTGCATTCGCCCCGATGATCGCCCAGCTGCTGCTGGACGAGACGGGCAACTCCTGGACGATCGGCGTCTACCTTGCCGCGATGGCCGTGATCTCCGGCGTGGCCGTCTGGCTGGTCCCGAAGTCCGTGGAGAAGTCCGACCTGCACGTGTGACCTCAGGCCGGCAGCGACTATCCTGATGGGCATGTCCGTCATGCCCATCGTCATCTGTGGCGATCCCGTCCTGCACAACCCCACCGAACCGGTCGACCCGGCCGAGATCGGCTCTGTGGAGTTGAACACCCTGATCGCCGACATGTACGAGACCCTCGATGCCGCCAACGGTGTCGGCCTCGCCGCCAACCAGGTCGGGGTGGCCAAGCGTCTGTTCATCTACGACTGCCCCGACATCGAGGACGCCGGGGGCGAGCGTAAGTCGGAGGCCGACATCGAGGCCCAGGGGGGCCCGATGCGTAAGGGTTGCGTGATCAACCCGGTGCTGGAGACCTCCGAGATCCCCGGCACCATGCCGGACCCGGAGGACGACGTCGAGGGCTGCCTCTCCGTGCCCGGCTACGACTTCCCCACCGGACGCGCCGACTGGGCCCGGGTGACCGGTGTCGACGAGAACGGCGAGCCGGTCAGCGTGGAGGGCTACGGTTTCTTCGCCCGCTGCCTGCAGCACGAGACCGGTCACCTCGACGGTTTCCTCTACATCGACACCCTCGTCGGCCGGAACAAGCGGGCCGCGAAGAAGACCGTGAAGCATGAGGGCTGGACCACCGCCGGCAACACCTGGCTCCCGGGCGAGGACCCCGCCCCCTTCGGCCATGGCGAATAGCAGTGCCTGACACCCCTGACACATCCTGGTCCGGCGCACATGCCGGTGCGGTGTCCCACCCCGGCCTGGCCTTCCCGGTCTCCCGCCACACCGACCCGGTGAGCGTGCGGGTCGGCTCCCGCGCCACGGTGCGTCGCCTCGTCGTTCAGGACGGTCAGACAGTGATCAACCCCACCACCGGCCGCCCGCTGGTCAGCGACGTCATCGGGGTGATCACCTCAGTCGATCCGCTGGTCCTCGTCGACAAGCACGGCGACTCCCACGAGATCCCCGCCGACCAGGTGGTGGTGCTCAAGACCCTGGCCTCCCGCCCGGTCCGCACCTCCGACATCCGGGCGGTGGAGCAGGCCACCGCCGCCGCCTTCCCCGGTATCGCCAACGAGACCGTCGACGGCTGGCTGCTGCGCGCCGGTGACGGCATCACCGAACGGTCCAACTCCGCGGTCCCGCTGGGCCCCTCCACCGGCACCACCCCGGTGCCGATGGTCGCCATCCGCGACTTCTACGCCCGCCACGACCTGCCGGTGCGCCTGCTCGTGCCCGACCGGGTCGCGCGTCCCGCCGAGCAGCTCAAGGGGGAGCACGGCCCGGAGATCATCGTGATGACCCGCGACCTCGACGGCGACCTGCCCGAACTCCCCGACATCCCGGCCCTGGCCGGACGCTCGGTGGAGTTCTCCATCGCCGGGGACCCCGACGACGACTGGCTCAGCCTGTACCACTTCCGCGGTGAACCGCTGCCCGAGCACGCCCTGCGGCTACTGGCCGGACGCATCGACGGCACCCTCGGCTTCGCCCGGATCACCGTCGACGGTGAACTCGTCGCCGTCACCCGCGGCACCGTGACCCGCGGCGGAACCCACGACTACCTCGGTTTCTCCGCCGTCGAGGTCGCCGCCGACTGGCGCCGGAAAGGCTTGGGGCGCTACATGGTCACCGCGATGTTGCACTGGGGACGCGACCACGGGGCGTCCCGCAGCTACCTGCAGGTCATCACGTCCAATACCGCCGGACGCGCCCTCTACCACTCGCTGGGCTTCTCCGAACACCACCGGCACCGGTGCATGACCCTGCGCAATCAGGAAACCGATATGCTGTAGGTCATGCGCATCGCCAGCTGGAACGTGAACTCCTCCCGCAACCGTGAGCAACGTATCCGGGACTTCCTGGAGCGCTCGGACGTGGACGTGCTGTGTCTCCAGGAGACCAAGTGCACCGACGAACAGTTCCCCGACTTCTCCGACATGGGCTACGAACAGGCCCACCATGGGTTCAGCGCCTGGAACGGGGTCGCGGTCCTCTCCCGCATCGGGTTAGAGGACGTGAGCACCAGCTTCGGCCAGCCCGGTTTCGACAAGGACCCGGCGGCCGAACCGACCGAGGAGGCCCGCGCCCTCAGCGCGGTGTGCGGCGGGGTGCGGGTGTGGAGCCTGTACGTCCCCAACGGCCGCGAGATCTCCGACCGGCACTACACCTACAAGCTCGACTTCCTCGACGCACTGGTGTCTTCGCTGCGGGAGGGCACGGAGCCCACCGTCGTCGTCGGCGACTTCAACATCATCCCCACCGACGCCGATGTGTGGGACCGGTCCTTCTTCGACGGCAAGACCCACGTCACCCCGCGGGAACGTGCCGCACTCGAACGGCTCGTCACCGACGCCGGAATGGCCGAGGCCACCGCGGGACTCTCCGGCACCTACTCCTACTGGGACTACCAGGCGATGCGCTTCCAACGTAACCAGGGCATCCGGATCGACCTGCAGTTCAGCCGTGGGATGACTGCCGGTCGTGCCTGGACCGACGCCGACGAGCGTAAGGGCAAGGGTGCCTCTGACCATGCGCCGGTGATCGTGGACTACACCGCATGAGCTGGTCGGAGTTCTGGTCCTTCATCACCCCGGAGTGGCTCGCCTTCCCCCTGGTCGGCCACTACCTCTCCGCGGACCTCACCTGGTGGCAGTGGGGGGTGCTCGCCTTCGACATGCTGCTGCGCATCGTGGCCCTGGGCTACGTGCCCTCCCAGCGCAAACCCACCAGTGCGATGGCCTGGCTGCTTGCCATCTTCCTCATCCCGATGGTCGGCATCGTCCTGTTCCTGCTGATGGGATCGCCGTACATCAGCCGGCGACGCCACCGCATCCAGAACCAGGCCAATGAACTGATCCGCACGGTCAGCCAGGACGAACCCGCCATCCCCGAGGGCCACACGCTCAACGACGAGGTCGCCAGCATGATCATGCTGAACCGCCATCTCACCGCCATGCCCGCGGCCACCGGCGACTTCGTCGCCCTGCACTCCGACTACCAGGAGAGCCTGCGGAAGATGGCCGAGGCGGTGGACACCGCCGAGAACTACGTCAACGTCCAGATCTACATCACCGCCTGGGACGACTCCACCGACGTCTTCTTCTCCGCCCTGGAACGCGCCGTCGCCCGCGGGGTGAAGGTCCGTCTGATGTTCGACCAGGTCGGCAGCTGGAAGTACCCGGGTTACCGCACGCTCGGCAAACGTCTCACCGACATCGGTGTGGACTGGAAGCTGATGCTGCCGTTGCAGCCGCTGAAATGGCGTTTCCGGCGACCCGACCTGCGCAACCACCGCAAGATCCTGGTCGTCGACGGACGCATCGGCTTCATGGGCAGTCAGAACATGATCGACTCCAGCTACCTCAAGTCCGCCAACCAGCGGAAGGGACGGCACTGGGTGGACATCATGGTGGAGGTCAGCGGACCGATCGTGTTGAGCCTCGACGCGATCTTCGCCGTCGACTGGTTCACCGAGTCCAAGGAGGAGCTCGCCCTGCTCTCCCCCACCCAGGCCGCCGACTGGCTCGCCAGCGAGGACACCCCGTGGGACGACACCCCCGGCGCCGAGGTCATGCAGGTCATCCCCTCCGGCCCGGGATACACCACCGAACCCAACCTGCGACTGTTCGTCTCACTCGCGCACCACGCGAAGGAGCGGCTGGTCATCGTCAGCCCCTACTTCGTGCCGGAGGAGGCACTGATGGACGCGGTGACCACGGCGTCCTACCGCGGTGTGGAGGTCGAACTGTACGTCTCGGAGAAGGCCGACCAGGCCCTGGTCGACTTCGCCCAGTCCTCGTACTACTCCGAACTGCAACGCGCCGGTGTCCGTATCTTCCAGTACCCCTACCCGGCGGTGCTGCACACCAAGTTCATGATCGCCGATGACGAGGTCGCGGTGATGGGGTCGTCCAATATGGACATCCGCTCCTTCGAGCTGAACTACGAGGTCACGCTGATGGTCGAAAAGGGTGACGTGATCAGTGCCCTGCACGATCTGGCCGCCGACTACCGCGCCGAGTGCACCGAATTGACCACCGACCAGTGGAACAGCCGGCCGATGTGGCGACGATATCTGGAGAATGTCGCCCGCCTTACCTCGGCACTGCAGTAGGTGGCATACAATGTCATAAACACATAGCCTGAAGAAACTACCGCGCACGCGTTCGACCCCGACGACCATCACAGGAGAGAAGGAGCCCACCATGGCCAGTGACATCCAGGACAGCAGGGATTCCCGGGACGGTTCAGGCACCGTCGAGGACACCGATTTCATGGGGGACGCACTCCACGACCAGATCCGCGGCCACCGCGCCCCGGAGATCCTCCCCGAGATCGACGTGGCCGAGATCGCCACCGCCGTCTACGACTTCCTTTCCGCACTGCGTCGGCTCATGGACCGGCCCAACCACAAGCTCTCGGTCTCCCAGTCCGAGATCGAGGTGCTGCACTTCATCGCCCAGCACCCGGGCTGCGGTGTCTCCGACATCGCCCGGCTGCGGTTCCTGCGCGCCTCGAACGTCTCCGCCACGGTGCGTCGCCTGATCAACTCCGGCCTCGTCGTGCGCCAGGCAAACGACCAGGACCGCCGGGCCCAGGACCTCGACCTCTCCGACGACGGCATCGAGATGCTGAACTCCGTCACCGACGAATGGGCGATGCTCATCGCCCGGGCCGCCAAGCGAATGGACGGCCGCGACCTCGCCAAGCTGCGCCGTGGTGTCCCCGCCCTGCGCAACCTGTCGATCGCCGCCGAGAGTCTCATCGAGGACATCCAGCGCAGCCGTAGCTAACCGCGCTGCAGTACCGTGGCCCGCCGCGCGGCACCCCGGCGTCCCACGACGCCGGCGACCGCCGCCACCGACGCACACACCGCCATCACCGTGGCCATGGTCAGCAGACCGTCCTCCCCCAGTCCCACCACCGGTGCGACCGCGCCGGCCATGAGGAACTGCGCGGCACCCAGCAGAGCGGATGCCGCCCCGGCGCGCCCCGGGGCCAGGTCCATCGCCTGCGCGGTGGTGTTGCCCATGTTGAATCCGGAGCCGACCGTCGCGACGAAGGTCAGGATGATCACCAGCGGCAGGGAATGCACGGTCAGTGCCACGATCAGCAGGCCGAACGCTCCGGTGACCAGCATGGTCTGTCCCACGATCTGCATCCGCGGTGCCCCGATCCGTCCCACGATCCGGACGTTGACCATGTTCGCCAGTACCAGGGCGACCGCATTGCCGGCGAAGACCAGGCTGAAGGCCGTCGGACCGAGGCCGAACTGTTCCTGCATCACGAAGGAGGACCCGGACACGAAGGAGAACATCACGCCAAAGCCGACGGCGAAGGCCACCAGATGCCCCATGTACGGGCCGATCAGGAACAGGCCACCCATCCGCCGGTAGACGGTGAGGATCGAGCCGGTGGCCCGCTTCTCCGGTGCGTGGGTCTCCGGCAGGGCGAGTGCCACGACCACCTGGAGCAGCGCAATGGCGGCCAGCGTCCAGAAGACCGCCCGCCAGCCTGCCAGTCCGGCGACCACACCGCCGACGACCGGGGCGATGATCGGTGCCATCGAGGTGAACATCATCATCGTCGACAATGCCGCCGCGGCCGCCGCCCCCTGCACCCGGTCGGCGATCATCGCCCGACCCAGGGTCACCCCCGCACCACCGGCAGCCCCCTGGAAGAAGCGGATCACGATGAAGAGCCCGATCGACGGGGCCAGTGCACAGAGCACCGAAGAGACCAGACCGACGACGGTCGCGCCGACAAGCAGGCGGTTTCGTCCCAGCCGGTCCGACAGCGGTCCGATGACCAGCTGGCCGGCGGCCATCCCCACCATGTAGGCGGTGATGGTCAACTGGGTCAGCGACGCGGTGGTGTCCAGCTCGTCGGTGATCTCCGGTAGCGACGGCAGGTACATGTCCGTGCCGAAGGGACCTCCGGTGGACAACAGGGCGATACCGGCCAGCATCGCCAGCGGCATGGCCGCCTTCTGTGACGAGCGTGGGGACGGGTTCTGTGACATGATCCCGTCAGCTTACCAACTCCGGTTCAGGCATCCCGACGGCGCAGTGCCACCAGCCCGGCGAGGAACACCACCAGGGCGATCGCGGCAAAGTAGATCATCGACCCGCCCTGGCCCCAGGCCGCATTGTTGACGTCGTTGAGGTTGACGGCACTGCGCATGTTCAGGAAGGGCATGTAGGGGTAGATCTCGTCGCTGACCTTCGGGATGAAGTTCACCAGGTCCTCGAGCACCAGGCTCCACAGCAGGACGACGGCCATCGCCCCGGCCGTGTGCCGCAGCAGGTAGGCCACACCGATCGCCAGACCGACACCCAGCACGGAGAACAGGGTCATCCGGGCGACCACGTTCCAGGCGTCGTCGGCGGACATCGACATCCCGTCCAGCACCGAGGTGTCCTCGATCTGCAACCCGGCGACCCACTTGTACAGGTACACGCTGACCACCGAGACAATCACCGTGACCACCGCAGCGATCAGTCCGTAGACGATCCACTTGGCCACCGGGAGCTGCCAGCGTTTCGGCGCGGCCAGAACATTGGATTTCGCGGTCCCGTTGCCGTACTCACCGGTGACCAGCAGGACGGCCTGGATGAGGATGATCATCAGACCGAACACCGGGAACGCGAAGATCGCCCCGGAGACACTCATGGTCTCCACCATGCTGGCGACGACGTCCATCTCGCCGTCGTCGAGCGCCGTCTGCAGACTGAAACCGCTGGCCCAGGCCATGATGGCGCCGAGTCCCCAGACTATGACCGCGACGAGGACGGTGGTCCAGTAGACGGACCTGGTGGAGCGGATCTTCAACCACTCGGAGCGGATGGTGTTCAACAGCATTACTTCTCCCCCTCGTCACTGGCGTTGCCTGCCGGCGGAACCGGGGCCGGTCCCGGATCCGACACCGGGCCCTGGCCCGGGACGTCCTGAATGTCCCCCAGGGTGGCATGGTAGTCCACCGCGTGGCCGGTCATACGCATGAAGGCGTCCTCCAGCGAGGCACGCTTCTCGCTGAGCTCGCGCAGCATCAGCCCGTAGCTGAAGGCGATCTCGCCGACGGTGTCGGGCTCGGTGTCCTCCATGACCAGGATCTGACGACCGTCCCCGTCGGTGGACTCGGTGAACACGATGTCCTGCTCCGTCAGGGCGTCCTTTAACTCATCACTGTGCGGGGTCCGCACCACCGTGGTCGCCGTGGACGCATTCTTGATGAAGTCGTGGGTGGAGGTGTTCGCGACCAACTTTCCCCGGCCGATGACCACCAGGTGGTCGGCGGTCTGGGCCATCTCACTGAGCAGGTGCGAGCTGATCAACACCGTGCGTCCCTCACCGGCGAGGTGGCGGACGAAGTCACGGACCCACCGGATACCCTCCGGGTCCAGGCCGTTGACCGGCTCGTCGAGGATCAGCACCTCCGGGTCGCCCAGCAGGGCGACGGCCAGGCCGAGACGTTGGCCCATACCGAGGGAGAAGTTGCCGGCTTTCTTACCTGCGACATCCGTCAGGCCGACGAGATCGAGAACCTCGTCGACCCGCGTCGCGGCGATACCGTTCGCCGCGGCCAGCCACTTCAGGTGGTTGGCCGCGGTGCGGTTGGGGTGGGTCCACTTCGCGTCGAGCAGGGTCCCGACCTTGTGCAACGGCTTGGCGTACTCGTCGTAGCGTTTGCCGTCGATCGTCGCCGTCCCGGCGGTGGCGCGGTCGAGGCCGACGATCATACGCATCGTCGTCGACTTCCCGGCACCGTTCGGCCCGAGGAAGCCGGTGACGATCCCGGGTTCGACGGTGAAGTTCAGGTCGTCAACGACGGTGGCGGATCCGTACCGCTTAGTCAGGGATTGGACATCAATCATTCTTCCTATGGTGCCACAGAGTGCACGTGAGGTTTCGGTGACACATCATCGTGACTGCAACTGTAGGATTGCAGTCATGCCCGCTCCGGAAACCGACTCCTTGGACGGGGCCGCTGACCCGGCCCCGGACGGTGCGATTTCCGCGTCGGTGACCAGTGGGGACAGTTCGACCCGTCCAGCCGCGGGCACCGGTGACCGGCGCACCGACTCCGACCGGTGGATGGACGATGCCCTGCAGCGGCGCGCCAGCCCCGGCCCGATGGGGGTGTTCAGCCCGGCCCTGGAGATCCCCCGCCGGATCCAGCGTTTCATCTCCACCACCCCCGGTCTGATGACGGCCGTCTCCGCACTGCTGGTGTTGGCCATCATCGCCGCCGGCGGGGCGATGGCCGGCCAGGCCGCGAACCAGCAGGGAGACCTCAACACCCTGGTCAACCGCACCGAGCCGGTGTCCTTCGCCGCCCAGGACCTCTACAACTCCCTCTCGGTGGCCGATTCGGTCGCCACCACTGGCTTCGTGGAGGACGCCGCGGGCGCGGCCGACTACCAGTCGTCCTACCGGGAGGCCCTGGACACCGCCTCACGGGCGGTGGTCCGGGCCGCCGCCGGGATCGACGACCCGTCCTCCCGCGAGATGGAACTGATCCTGGAGATCCAGGAGAAGCTGCCGATGTACACCAGCCTGATCACCGAGGCCGGGGTGAACAACCGCCACGGACTACCGGTCGGCGGGGCCTACATCACCCAGGCCAGTTCGATGATGCAGGACGACATCCTCCCGGCCGCCGGCGAGCTGCACACCCGCACCAGTTCGGAGGTGGGACGCCAGCAGATCGCCCTGACCCAGCCCAACTGGTTCGCCCTCTCCGGCCTGGTCGCCGCGGTGGTGCTGCTGATCATCGCGCAGTTCTACCTGGCCGCACAGACCAACCGCCGGATCAACCCCGGCTACCTCGCCGCCACCGTGCTGATGACCATCGCGATGTTGTGGGCCGGCGGGTCCGCGCTGAACACCTGGACCAACGGTTCCCGCGGTCTCGACGGCACCACCCAGCCCCTGGAGGCGCTCACCACGCTGCGTATCGAGGTGCAGCAGACCCGGACCTCCGAAGCATTGGGCCTGGTCCAGCGCGACTACAACGACAGCGACCGTTCCTCGTTCTCCGACCAGATCGCCTCGATCGACGCGGCGTTGGAGCAACTACGCCCGTCCATCAGTGACCGCGACGCCGTCGACGAGGCCCGGGAGAACCTGCGTTCCTGGGACAGCGCCCACGCGGACATGCTGTCACTGGTACGCGAAGGTGACTACGCTGCGGCGATCCGGGCGACCGTCGGTGACAGCCCGACCGTCGCCGACGACGGCTCCGGCACCTCCGCACCCCCGACGGTGACCGAGTCCTACCAGGCGCTGGACGGTAACCTGCGCACCCTGATCAACGACACCCGTGAGCAGTTGCGCGAGTACCTGTCCGACTCCCGGGCCGCGGCACAGCAGGTGACGTCCATCGTGATACTGCTGGGCCTGGTCTCGGCACTGTGCGTCATCCAGGGCACCCGCCCCCGTCTCCAGGAGTACCTGTGAACCCGCACCCGCTCCGCGCCGCGCTGGCGCTCACGACTGCACTGGCCGCGTCCCTGGCCCTGGTGTCCTGCGCCTCCGAGGGCCTCGACCTGCAGGAGTGGCCGGAGCCGCCGGAACCGTCCCTGGCGCTGCCGAACGGGTCCACTCTCATCCCCGCCACTGCCGATGCCGGCGAGGACGTCCTGCCGAAGGACTCCGGCGAGCCCTTCGGCTCGCTGCGTCCCAACCGCAGTCCCGACACCGGCGAGGAGGTATCGCCGAACCGTCGGGTGCCTGAGATCATCGAACGTGGCCGTCTGGTCGTCGGCGTCGCCCAGTCGCTGAACCGCCTGGGCTTCCGCGACCCGGTCACCAAGAACATGGCAGGTTTCGAGGTCGACCTGGCCCATGAGATCGCCCGCGACATCTTCGGCGACCCGGACCGGGTCGAGTTCCGCTTCGTGGAAGGCACGGGCCGGGAGAACGCCCTGGCCGAGGGCACGGTGGATCTGGTGCTACGCACCATGACCGTCACCCGGGACCGGCAGACCGAGGTGGAGTTCTCCGTCCCCTACCTCACGACCTATCCGCGCATCCTGGTGATGCGGAATTCCGGGATCCACAGCGAGGCTGACCTGACGGACCGGTCGGTCTGCGTGACCGTGGACTCCACCAACCTGCTGGAGCTACGCCGCCTCGACTCCCATGGCGACATCCTGACCACCCAGACCTGGTCGGACTGCCTGTTGGCGATGCAGCGACAGCAGGTGGACGCCATCTTCTCCGACTCGGCGATCCTCTCCGGGCTGCAGTCGCAGGACCCGTACACCGAGATTGTCGGGACCGCGACCGACGCCTCCCAGTACGCGGTGGCCGCCGCGCTTCCCCAGCAACGCGACTCGTCCTCACTGGTGCGCCAGGTCAACTCCACCATGGAACGGATCCGCTCCGACGGGACGTGGGACCGGCTCTACCAGCAGTGGATGCAGGACTACCTCGGCGACGGCAGCGCGCCGGACATGAAGTACCGCACCGCCGATGACACCCGGGAGCTGGCCGCGCTGCGCCATCAGGCACTGCAGGACGCCGCGGACTCCGCCGCCGAATCGGAAGCCGAGATCGAGGAGGACAACAATGAACAGTGACCCGATCTCCCGTGACGAGACCGGGACCGAGACGGAAGCCACCTTCTTCGACCCCTTCGCCGACGACGAAGACCAGGACACCGGCGACAGCGCCGCCACCCAGGCCACACCGTTCGACCCCTTCGCGGACGACGGGGACGGGGCCACCAACCCGACCCCGACGCTGAACCAGGCCCAGGAGGACTCGGGGGAACGCAGCCGTCGCGAGGCTCTCTCCACCTTCCGCCGGCGGCGCGGCACGTCCCGCGCCGGTGCCGAGGTCGCCGGCGGCATGGTGCGTCTGCCGTTCATACCGCCGACGAACCCGCCGGACGCCGTCATCGACGACGAGGAGGTGGAGAAGGCCGTCGCCGGGGGAACGGAGCGTCCTGTCCTCCACCCCGGCGACATCGTCGCCGCCCAGTACGAGGTGCTGGGGCCGATCGCACACGGCGGCATGGGCTGGATCTACCTCGCCATCGACCACAACGTCTCCGACCGGTGGGTCGTGCTCAAGGGCATGATGGAGACCAACACCGCGCACGAACGTGCCATCGCCGACTCCGAACGCGCCTTCCTCGCCGACATCACCCACCCCGGGATCGTCAAGATCTTCAACTTCATCGACGACACCCGCAGCCCCGGTGGATTCATCATCATGGAGTACGTCGGCGGGCCGTCGCTGCGCCACCGTCGTATGCGCCAACCCGGCAACACCCTGCCGGTCGACACCGCCATCGGCTACCTCCTGGAGATCCTGCCGGCGTTGGACTACCTGCACTCCCGCGGCGTGGTCTACAACGACCTGAAGCCCGACAACATCATCATCACCGAGGACCAGACGAAACTGATCGACCTGGGTGCGGTATCCGGCATCGGCGCCTTCGGCCACATCTACGGCACCCGGGGTTTCCAGGCCCCGGAGATCTCCCGTACCGGCCCCACCATCGCCAGCGACATCTTCACCGTGGGACGCACTCTCGCCAGCCTCATCGTGAAACTCCCGGTCACCGACGGGGTCTACGACGAGGGACTGCCCACCCCGGACGACGAACCGATCTTCCGGAAGTACCTCTCGCTCTACCGTCTGCTGCTGCGGGCCACCCACGAGGACCCGGAGAAGCGGTTCTCCTCCGCCGGCACCATGGCCAACCAGCTGACCGGGGTACTGCGGGAGGTGCTGGCCATCCGGGACGGCCGCCAGTACGCACACCTCGACACCCGCTTCACCGCCCAGCGATCCACCTACGGCACCAAGCACCTGCTGTTCCCCACCGACAAGTTGATCGACGGCATCGAGCGCTCGGTGGAGATCACCTCCCCGGAGGTCGTCTCGGCGCTGCCCATCCCGCTGACCGATCCGAATGATCCCGGCGCCTCTCTGCTGTCGGCGGCGAGCCTGACCGAGCCCGGTGAAATGCTCGACACCCTGAGGGCCGCCCTGAACCAGCCGGACATGTCCCGCTCCACCGAGATCCCGTTGACCATCGTGCGCGCCCAGCTCGACCTGGGCATGACCACCGAGGCGGGGCTGACGCTGCAGAACATGGACGACAGCCTACGCAGCGATTGGCGGCACCTCTGGCTCTCCGGGGTGTCCAACCTGCTGAACGGAGATTTCTCTTCCGCACAGGAGAGCTTCAACGAGGTGCTCAACACCCTCCCCGGCGAGCCTGCCCCGAAACTCGCCCTGGCCGCCACCGATGAGTTGCTGCTGCAGCACCAGGGGGTGAACTACACCCGCCTGCTCGACACGGACGTGCAGAAGGCTTCGCTGGCACTGACGTACCCGCGGGGCAAACAGGGCACCGACTACAGCGAGGTACCCGGGTGGACGCACGTGACCAAGGACCCGGTGGCGTTGCGGTTCCACACGATCCGTCTCTACGGCCTGGTGTGGACGACCAACCCGACGACGGTCTCGGCGGCTTTCGGCCTGGCCCGGCAGTTGCACGCCGAGGGTCTGGTGGACGCGGCGATCTCGGCCCTGGACCGGGTTCCGCAGTCCTCCCGCCACCACCAGACGGCACGTCTGACCACGGTGCTGATACTGGTGTCGGACCAGTCGACTGTCAATGAGGCCCGGTTACGTCGCGCCGCCCGCCGCCTGGAGATCATGCCGACGAACGAACCACGGATCCTGCAGGTCAGGCTCGCTGTACTGGCGGCGGCCCTCGACTGGCTGCGGTCGCGCCCCGACGGTGACCCGGCCGTCAGAAAGTCCTCCCCTCCACTGTTCGACGTGGAGTTCAGCGAGAGTGGCCTACGCGCCGGACTGGAGCAGGGACTGCGGGAGATCGCCCGTCAGTCCCCGTTCACCAACCACCGGTTCCGGCTGGTCGATATGGCGAACAAGATCCGTCCCCGGACCTGGTTCTGACGGAGTTCTGACGGAGTTCTGACGGGGTTCTAACCAGTGGCCTTCATGGATCCCCGCTCGGCGAGGTTGCCGTGGAAGGAGAAAGCGGTGGGCAGGTCGTGCGGGGTGTGGAGATGGCTGTTGGTCGCGGCCCGCTGGTAGTACTCCTCCAACAGGGGCCGGTAGTCCGGGTGGGCGACCGAGATCATCTTCGCCACCCGGTCCCGCGGTGCCAGTCCACGCAGGTCCGCGTAGCCGTACTCGGTGATCACGACCATGGCGTCATGTTCGGTGTGGTCGATGTGTGAGGCGAAGGGGACCACCGCGGAGATCGCACCGTCCTTCGCCACCGACGGGGAGATGAACGTCGAGGCGAAGGCGTTCCGGGTGAAGTCACCCGAGCCACCGATCCCGTTCATGAGTCGGGTACCGCTGACATGGGTGGAGTTGATGTTGCCGTAGATGTCGGCCTCGATCATGCCGTTCGACGCGGTCAGCCCCATGCGCCGGATGACCTCCGGCGAGTTGGAGATCTGCAGTGGGCGGGTGACGAGGTACTCACGGTACCGGGCAGCTTCCCGGTTCATCTTCTCGGCGTACTCCGGGGACAGTGCGAACGAGGTTGCCGAGGCCACCGTCATCTTGCCGGCGTCGATCAGGTCGAGCATGCCGTCCTGGACGACCTCGGTGTATGCCTGGATGTTCTCGAACTTCGAGTCGAGCAGTCCGGCCATCACCGCGTTGGGGACGTTGCCGACCCCCGACTGCATGATGTAGCCGTCATAGGTCAGCCGTCCCGCGGTGACCTCACCCTCGAGGAAGTCCAGGAAGTGTCCCGCGATCTGCTTGGAGACCTCGTCGAAGGGCTTGAAGGGGCTGTTGCGGTCCGGGGCATTGGTCTCGACGACCGCGACAACCTTCGAGGTGTCGATTTGAATGTAGGTCGTTCCGATCCGGTCACCGACATTGTTGATCGGGATCGGGGTGCGGTTGGGGAGACGGGGCACCCGGTAGATGTCCGCCATGCCCTCCAGTTCCGGCGACTGCCAGGAGTTGACCTCGATGATGATCTTGTCGGCGGCATCGAGGTACTCGAGGTTGTTGCCCACACCGGAGGAGGGGACCAGGTGGCCTTCCTCGGTGATCCGTGTGACCTCGACGACGGCGACGTCCAGGGCACCGAAGAAACCCTGTTCGACCTGCAGGCCGGAGTGGGAGAGGTGGATGTCCTGGAACTTGGCGCTGCCGGCGTTGATCTTGGAGCGCAGTACCGGGTCCGACTGGTAGGGCATGCGGTAGTTGATCGCGTCCGCCTCAGCCAGGACCCCGTCGCAGTCCGGGGCGGTGGACGCCCCGGTGAGCAGGTTGATGGTGAACTCGTCACCACGGTCGTGGGCCCGGGAGGCCCGGTCGGCGATGGCGGTGGGAAGTGCCTTCGGGTAGGCTGCCCCGGTGAAACCGGACATCCCCACGGTGTCACCGTGGTGGACGAACTCGGCCGCCTCGTCGGCGGTCATGGTCCTCGAACGAAGCTCAGTATTGGCGATACGGTCGGAACGGTCGGACATGGTGTTCCCCTTGGTGGGTGGTGGATTACTCGGGCCAGGCACTGTTCCGGATGACCTCGACGAAGTCACCAGGTTCGAACCCGGGGAGGAAATGGGCGAGCACGTCCGCCTTGACGTTTCCGAACGTCGTGCCAGGACGGTCCTTGAGTCCGTCGGTGAAGGCGGCGAGGATGCCGTTCTTGAAGTCGGGTCGGGGATGCGCCGCGACGATCTCCGCACGCTGAGCCTCGGTGACGGTGTCGAAACCGAGCCCCAGCACGTCATGCTCGACGCCGCGGGTGACCAGTGCGATCTCGGAATCCATGTGCAGTGGGATCTCCGGGGTGGCGTGCAGTGCGATCGACGGCCAGACCTTGTCGGCGGCGTCCTCGGCGATGCCGTGGGACACCAGGAACCTGCGCGCCTCATCCGCCCCGTCGATCTCGAAACGCTGATCGGTGCGTCGAAAGGTCTCGGTCAACCCGAGATCATGGAACATCGCACCGATGTACAGCAGCTCCGGGTCGTACGTGGTGCCGTCGCGCTCGCCACGCAGCGCACCGAAGAGGTACACGCGGCGCGAATGGTCGAAGACCAGCGGGGTGGCGACGTCACGCACGAGTTCTGTGGCTTCCTTGGCGAGGTCGGAGTCCGGGGTCGTGATACCGGCGATGGTGTCGGTCATTGCTCATCCACCTCCAGCGGTGGGGTCACAGGCCTGGTAACAAGTTTCGTTCCGGCAGGTACACGTGCACCATGTCTTTCCCGACGCATATCCCACTAAACCGGACATGAGGCGCGTCGGCTTCCTGGTCTTCGACGGCATGACCATGCTCGACTACGCTGGCCCCGCTGAGGTTCTCGGCCGTGCCGATGACTATGAGTTCACCGTGTTCTCTCCCCGCGGAGGTACGGTCACCGCGGCCAACGGACTCCCCGTCGCCGGGACCGTGCCCCCGTCCCCCGGGGCCGCCGCTGACCTGGACACCATCATCATCACCGGTGCCGACGACCTCCCCGACCGGGCGAACGACCCCGGCCTGCTCGAGGCCACGGCAGTCCTCTCCGGACATCCCCGACGGATCGCCAGTGTGTGCACCGGAGCATTCCTGCTGGCCGAACTGGGCTTGCTCGACGGTCGACGGGTCACCACACACTGGCGCAACGCCCGCGACATGGCCCGGCGCTAGACCCGGATACGCGTCGAGACGGACGTCCTCCACGTCCACGACGGCCGCTTCGTGACCTCGGCCGGGATCACCGCCGGCATCGATCTGGCACTGTCACTGGTGGAGGAGGATCTCGGCGCGGACACGGCGCGTCGGATCGCCCGTGAGATGGTCGTTTTCATGCATCGACCGGGTGGCCAGTCCCAGTTCGCCAGCCCCCCGAACGCCCCGTTGGTGGACAACCCCATCCTCCGGGAGGTCCTCGCACGGGTTCAGGCGGACCCGGCCGGCGCCCATACCGTGACCACGATGGCCTCCGATGCCGCCGTGAGCACACGCCACCTGGGAAGAATGTTCCGCGAGGAACTGGGGGCCACCTCGTCCCGCTGGCTCGAACAGTTCCGGATGTCAACGGCCCAACAGCTGATCCTCGACGGGCAGACCGTCACCGCGGCGGCCGGCGGGGCAGGCTTCGGCAGTGACGAAAGCCTGCGTCGGGCGTTCGACCGGCATCTTCACATCACCCCGTCCGAGTACCGGGTGCGGTTCAGCTCGACCTTCCGACGGGGGCAGTAGTCGTCGGATCCGTCAACATCGCCTCGACCAGGGCACGGGTGTGGATACCGACGGTGTCGAGGCAGGGCACCGGAGACACCTCGTCGTCGAGCACCATGGGCAGCTCGGTGCATCCGAGGACAACCTGGTCCAGTGGTTGCTCCCGGTGGATTCCGGTGATGATGTCCAC
Organism: Candidatus Corynebacterium faecigallinarum; assembly: GCF_052264515.1. Classification (NCBI taxonomy): domain Bacteria; kingdom Bacillati; phylum Actinomycetota; class Actinomycetes; order Mycobacteriales; family Corynebacteriaceae; genus Corynebacterium; species Candidatus Corynebacterium faecigallinarum. The sequence continues at coordinate 47,696 of NZ_JBQQOC010000002.1, read as the reverse complement.
GAACCGGCCCCTGGTCTCATCGGTGGCCAACCCGAGTTCAAGTTCGGTGGCGATCCGGTGCTGGATCTCCTCGCGGTCGGGCGCCGTCGGAATGACCACCTCGATACCTGCCTCGGTGAACGGCCGGAGGAAGAAGTCGTTGGTCTCCGGTGACATCGTGAACCCCGTGCCCAGGAGCAGCACCCGGGTGGCGTTCCTGGCGGCGGCCTCGTCCCGTACCGCCTCCACGGCACTGACCAGCGGGACCGGGGAGCGCTCCACCAGCCGGTCGAGAATGATGTGCGGGGTGATCGCACTCAGGCTGACCACCCGTGCGCCGGCGGCGACAAGGTTGTCCACTGCGGCAGCGAAGTAGTCGGTGAGCCCGTCGGTGTCTTTCGCGCCGAGATGGCGGAAGACCTCGAAGACGCTGAGCGACTCGATCGTCAGTTCGGGGAGCACCTCCTCCCCGCACCGCTGCTGAACCCCGGTGGTCAGGGCCCGGTAGTACAGCTGGGTGGACTCCGGTCCGGTTCCTCCGATCAGGCCGAGTTTTCGCATGGTGTTCATGAGCCCATGGCTACCACAGCCAGAATATCCTCGGCCAGTACCTGCAGATCAGCGTCGTCCAGATCGTGGACGGTCAGCCTCAGATGCCGATCCTCACCCGTCCCGGTCAGCGCGAACTGCTCACCGGTCCGCACGCGCCATCCCCGTGCCGCCAGTCGTGCTGCAGCCCCCTGTGCCGGGACCGGCAGGGTGAGCCACACGTTGAGCCCGTCACCGGGGGCGGCGACGACCGGCGTCCCGGCAAACATCCGGACGACGTCCGCATTCCGCCTGGCGTAGTACTCCCGTGCCTGATGGATACGGTCTGCGGTGGTGCCGTCATCCAGCATGACGGTCACGATGCGCTGCAGGATGTGGCTCACCCACGTCGTCCCTGCGCTGAGACGTCGTCGTAGCCGACCCACCGTGTCATCGTCGGCTGCGACGACCGCCAGCCGGAGGTCGGGTCCGAGCAACTTGGAGACCGACCGGACCAGCGCCCAACGCCGGTGTCCCTCACCGATGATGCTGTGGTAGTCACTGGTGGACAATCGCGAGAAATGGTCGTCCTCCACCACCAGGACGTGGGGGTGGGCCTGCAGGACCTCACGGAGCTCGGCGGCGCGCCCGGCGGTCAGGCTGGCACCGGTGGGGTTGTGCGCCCGGGGCGTGCACACCACCGCACGAACCCCGGCCTGCAGCGCGGTCCGTAACCCGTCCGGGGTCATCCCCTCGGCGTCCACCGGCACCGGTACGGGGCGGTAGCCGGCCAGCCGGACCGAGTTGATGCTGGTGAGAAAGCAGGGGTCCTCCAGGGCCACGCCGTCCCCGCGGGTCAATGACTGTGCCAGCAGCCGTTCCACCGCGTCAACCGCCCCGGCGGTGAGCACGACCCCGAAGTCTCGTGCGTGATCTGCCGAGATCCACCGGCGCGCCCAGCGCTCCACGTCTTCGTCCAGGGAGTCGCCGCCGTACAGGACAGCCGGCTGGTCCATCGTCGCCAACAGTGCGAAGGCGTCCCTGGGGTCGGGCAACCAGGTGGCCCCCGGATTGCCGTGACCGATGTCCCGGAGGGTTCCTCCACCCGCACTGCCCTCCTCCGACATGGGGGTAGCACCGGTGACGGCGGTGCCGGCGCGGCCGCGGGTGGAGACCGTCCCGGTGGTGGCGAGTCGCCGGTAGGCGGAGACGACGGTGTTCCGGTGCACGCCGAGCTCACCGGAAAGTGCCCGGACCGAGGGCAGTTGCTGGCCCGGGGCCAGGTCTCCACGATCGACGAGTTCCCGGACGGAGTCGGCGATACTCTCGGCCGAGTCTCCGGTGATCATCGTGGTAGAGTTTGGCATATGCCAAACACTACCGGAACGTCAGAACGGACGGCACTCGCCGCCAGGGTCATCGAGGAGTCCACCCTCGACGCGGTCATCGTCGCCGACCGCTCGGGGAAGGTCACACTGTGGAATGCAGCCGCCGAAGACATGTTCGGCTACCCGGAGTCCGAGGCGCTCGGCCAGTCACTGGACCTGATCATCCCGGAGAAACTCCGGGGACGGCACTGGACCGGCTGGGACAGGGTCATGGACACCGGGGCCACCAACTACGGCACAGATCCGTTGACCGCCCCTGGTATGACCAGGGACGGGCAACGGATCTCACTGGAGTTCTCGATTGTCCTGCTCAAGGACGCCAACGGCACGGTGGAGGGTGTCGGGGCGATCCTGCGGGACGTCACCGCACGCTGGGAGGCGGAACGGGAACTACGCCGACGGGTGCGGGAGCTCGAGAACCGGGACTGATCAGGCCTGGGACAGGTGATCAGCGGCGCGGGCGATGGCCAGCTCCTCGTTGGTCGGGATCACCAGGACCTTGACGGCGGAGTCGTCGGTGGAGATCACGCGGGGCCCTTCAACGCCCTCATCGTTGTTGTTGCGGGACTTGTCGATCTTGATCCCGAAGTTCTCCAGGTCGGCCATCGTGTCGCGGCGGATACCGACGTGGTTCTCGCCGACGCCGGCGGTGAACACGACGGCATCCAGGGAACCGAGCTGCAGCATGAAGGCACCGACGTAGCGACGCACGCGGTGGACGTAGATGTCGTAGGCCTCCTGCGCGTTGTCGTCGCCCTCGTTGATCAGTTCCTGGATCAGGCGGAAGTCATTGGCACCGGCGAGGCCCTTGAGACCCGAGCGCTTGTTGAACAGCGTATCGATCTCGTCGATGGTCATCTTGCCCTCGCGGTAGAGGTGGAAGATGATACCGGCGTCGATGTCACCGGTACGGGTACCCATGACCAGACCCTCCAGCGGAGTCAGCCCCATGGTGGTGTCCACCGGCTTACCGCCACGCACCGCGGCCATGGAGGCACCGTTGCCCAGGTGGAGGGTGATGTGGTTGATGTCCTCGGCATCCTTGTTGACCAGCTTGGGGACCAGTCCGGAGACGTACTCGTGGCTGGTGCCGTGGAAGCCGTAACGACGGATGTTGTACTGGTCGGCGACCTCACGGTTGAGGCCGTAGCGGGACGCGTACTCCGGCAGCCCGTGGAAGAAGGCGGTGTCGAAGACCGCGACGTGCTCCACATCGGGCAGCAGGGCGCGGGCGTTCTCGATGCCGTCGATGTTCGCCGGGTTGTGCAGTGGGGCCAGCGGCACCAGACCACGGATCTCGTCGACGACCTTGTCGGTGATGATCACCGGCTCGGAGAAGTGGGATCCACCGTGGACCACACGGTGCCCCACCGCGGAGATGTCGAGGTCCTGCGGGCCGACACCCAGCAGGGACATCATGCCGAAGGCACGCTCAAGACCCACGGAGTGGCTGAGGATCGGACGACGGTCCTCGATGGTCTGGTCTTCGGTGATCAGCTTGATGTGTCCGCGGCTCTCGCCGATCTGCTCGACGAGACCGGAGAGGAACGGCCCTTCCTTCACATCGGCGTTCAGGTCGATGACCTGGAACTTGATGGAGGAGGAACCGGAATTGAGGACGAGAACATACTTGGTCATGAGCTTCTGAGGGCCTTTCGGGCTAGTTTCCGGCCTGGATGGCGGTGATGGCGACGGTGTTGACGATGTCCGGGACGGTGGCTCCTCGGGACAGGTCGTTGACGGGCTTGTTCAGTCCCTGCAGGATCGGGCCGACGGCCAAGGCGTCGGCGGTGCGCTGCACGGCCTTGTAGGTGATGTTTCCGGCGTTGAGGTCCGGGAAGACGAAGACGGTGGCTTTGCCGGCGACCTCGGACCCCGGCATCTTCTTCTGGCCGACGGACTCGACGACGGCGGCGTCGAACTGCAGCGGGCCATCGATCTCCAGGTTGGGAGCGGATTCCTGGGCGATCTTCACACCTTCGGCGACGGCCTCGACATCCTCACCGGCACCGGAGGCACCGGTGGAGTAGGACAGCATGGCGACCTTGGGCTCGATGCCGAACTGGGCGGCGGTCTTGGCGGAGACCACGGCGATCTCGGCAAGCTGCTCCGGGGTCGGGTTCGGGTTGACCGCACAGTCACCGAATGCCCACAGCACGCCGTCCATGACCATGAGGAAGATCGAGGAGACGATGGAGGCGTCCGGCGAGGTCTTGATGATCTGGAAGCTGGGCTTGATGGTGTGCGCGGTGGTGTGGGCGGCACCGGAGACCATGCCGTCGGCCATGCCGAGGTGGATCATCATCGTGGCGTAGTACGAGATGTCCTTCATCGTCTCGCGGGCCTCGTCGAGCGAGACACCCTTGGCCTTGCGCAGCTCGGCGAACTCCTCGGCGAAGCGCTCCAGGTCGGACCCCTTGGTCGGGTCGGTCAGCGTGGCCGAGCTGAGGTCGAGGCCGAGCTCGTGGGCGCGGGCGGCCATCGTGGCGGGGTCGCCGAGGATGGTCAGGTCGCAGACCCGGGCGGCCAGCAGCTGGTCGGCGGCCTCGAGGATGCGGTCGTCGTCGCCCTCCGGCAGGACGATGTGGGCCTTGGCAGCGCGGGCCTGGATGATCAGGTTGCGCTCGAAGGACTCCGGGCCGATGACCGGGGTGCCGGGCTCGGCGTCCAGACCTGCGGTGACGGCGACGAAGGGCACGGCGCTGCCTTCGGCTTCCAGGGCGGAGGACGATGCGTCCGGGTGGTCCAGCACGCTGATGCCGCGCGGGGTCCGGCCGGACCGCACGAGCTGGCCGGAGACCTGCTGCAGCTGGAGGTGGTCCTGCTCCCCACCGGCGACGAGGAAGTGCCCCACTCCGGCGGCTGCGGCGAGCCGTGAGTCGAACATCGGCTCACCGGTGCCGATGAGGACACCACCGTCAGTGGTGAGGGCGGTCCCCAGTGCGGCTCCGAAATCCGGCGCCGAGGGACGCAGGGTGTCGAAGATGTCGGTCACTGATCCCGACAGGTGGGCGATGAGATCGTCTCGGCGGCCTGCCCCGGTCGCGATCGGACTGAGCACTGCTCGAACAGTCACGGTCTCTCCTTCATAACTCGACTGTTCCGCCGCTAACCGTGACACCCACGTGTGATTGGCCACATCTTGTTGACCATCTGGCTCATCGTCATGGAGACCGTTGCGACGGAATCTTGTGCGCTACCTACATCGACCTATTGTGCCGTGAAAAGCAACCAGTGCCCAACGAAGGCCTGTTCGCCGAGTCTCACTACCCCCAATATTGTGTCCTACCCCACTACGCCGGGGGTGGTTTCCCCGACGCTCCCCTCTCAGAGAGTATCTGTGCGGATAACTACCCGTGGATGATCCGGGTCATCGTCGGCGTCGGTGGGCGCCGGCTCCACGACAGCCGCAGCACGACGTGTCCGGCCCAGCGACCGCAGCACCACAGTGATGCACAGCGCGGCCACGGTGGCGGCGATCGCGACGCCGATCCAACCCATCGAGGCGGAGACCCGTAGTCCGTTGAGCAACACCAGCAGCGCGCCGACCAGACCGCCGAGGATGTCGGGGCGGATCTTGGTGACCACCCAGGCGGCGATCGGGGCGGCGATCACGCCGCCGATCAGCAGGCCCAGCACCGGCTGCCACGAGTCGTGCACGGCCTCGAGCCCGACGATGAACCCGGCGGAGGCGGAGACGGCCACCAGGAACTCGGCGGTGTTCACCGTGCCGATGATCTTGCGCGGCTGACTGCGTCCCACACTCATCAGCGTCGATGTGGTGACCGGCCCCCAGCCGCCGCCACCGGAGGCGTCGAGGAAACCGCCGCCCAGTCCCAGGGCGACCAGACCGACCCGGGAGCGACGACCGTTCCCGGCCGGCGGGGTGTCCTCGGTGGAGCCTGCGGAGGACCGTCCCCACGGCACCAGGACGCTACGGACCAGGACGTAGCCGCCCAGCAGGAGCAGCAGCAGCGACACCACCGGCTCGGCGGATTCGGCGGACAGACCGGACAGGACCGTCGCGCCGGCGAAGGCACCGACGGCACCCGGAATGCCGAGGAAGATGACGGTCGGCCAGTGGACGTTGTTGAGGCGCCAGTGGGCCAGCCCGGAGAACAGCGTGGTGCCGACCTCGGCGAAGTGCACTGCGGCACTGGCGTAGGCCGGCGCCATGCCGGAGAGGATGAGCATGGTGGTGGCGGTGACGCCGAAGGCCATACCCAGTGCACCGTCGACCAGCTGTGCCGCCAGGCCGGCGAATGCGAACATCAGCAGTTGCACGCCTACTCCTCTATCTCTCTCGGTCGGTTACAGTGTCATTCACCCGTGTGACGACGAGCGGGGCGACGTCCTCCCCCAGTGGTTCTCCGAGCTGCACCCCCGGCTCGCCGGACAGTGCCCGGACAGCCAGGTCCCACAGGGTGCCCGGTGAGAAGAACAGTGGCTGGACGGCGACGTCCCCCACCGACCGGCAGTGGGCGAGCAGGGCGTCCGTCCCGGTGCCGTCGCCACCGGTGGCGACGACGGCGTGGCCGGGAACCCCGAGGAGCTCCCCGACCCGTGCGGCCAGTGCCGCGACGGTGTCATTGGCCCCGGGGACCGTCGACCCCACGGAGTAGAGCACCAGGTGGTCGGCGTCCCCGACCCGCCCGGCGATGACCTCGGCGAGGTCCTCACCGAGGCCCACCGGAGCGGCGAGGTGCAGCTGCACCCCGCTGGCCTCGCTGGCCTGTTCCAGGGCGTCCGGGACGTCCTGCCGCAGGTGGAAGGCATCGGTGAACAGCAGGGGGACGACCACGGCCGCCTCATGCCCGGACACCCCGAGCAGTCGGGTGACCTCGATCAGGGTCAGCGGGGAGAAGTCCAGGTGGGACGCCACGGCGCGACGTCCGCTGAGATCCTCGACCGCCGCGGCGATCCGGGAGACCGCCGCATCGGCCTGCGGGTGACGGGAGCCGTGGGCCAGACACACCACAGGAAGCATGTCGGCCATCGACCCAGGCTCCTCAGTTGCTCTCGGTGACCAGGCCGGCGGTGAGGGTGTCACCGGAGCCGGGGTTGATCAGCAGGAAGGAACCGACGCGGCCGCCACGGCGGTATGCCTCGAACGGCAGCGGCTCGGCGACGGTGATCCGCACCTCGGCGATGTCGTTGAGGGCCAGCTCGGAGCCGAGGTCTGCTGTCTCGTCCGCATCGAGGATGTGCACGCGGCGCACGATCTCGTCGACCCGGGCGCGCACGGTGGCGGCACCGTAGCGCAGCAGCACATTGCCGCGCAGCTTCACCGGGGTCTCGGAGAGCTGGAAGACGAGTCCGGTGACCTGGTTGGACGCCTCCGGGGTGCTGTCGTCCTCGGTGGCGGTGGCGATGAGGTCGCCGCGGGCGATGTCGATGTCGTCGGCCAGGCGCAGCGTGACGGACTCGCCGCGTTCGGCGGTGGTCTGCTCGCCGCCGGGGCCGTCGATGCCGGCCACGGTGGTGGTGCGTCCGTCGGCGCCGCCGACGGTGACGGTGTCACCGACGGAGACCGATCCGGACGTCAGGCGTCCAGCGTAGCCACGGTAGTCGGTGGCGTGGTCGCGGATGACGAACTGCACCGGGAAGCGCAGGCCGCGGACGGTGCCGGCGTTGATCCGGGACGGACGGGCCTTCTCCAGGATGTCCAGCACGGTCGGGCCGGAGTACCAGGGGGTGTTGGCCGAGGCGGTGACGACGTTGTCGCCGAGCAGTGCGGAGGTCGGCACCACGTCCACCTTCGGCAGTCCCAGCTCGGCGGCCAGGGCGTGCACGTCGGAGGAGATGGACCGGAAGATGCCCTCGTCGAAGTCGACGGCGTCGATCTTGTTGACCGCCACGACGACCTGCGCGGTGCGCATCATCGCGGCCACGGTGAGGTGGCGCTTGGTCTGCTCGATGACACCGTTGCGGGCGTCGATCAGCACGATCACCAGGTCGGAGGTCGACAGGCCGGTGACCGTGTTGCGGGTGTACTGCACGTGTCCGGGGCAGTCGGCGAGGATGAAGGAGCGCTTGTCGGTGGCGAAGTAGCGGTAGGCCACGTCGATGGTGATGCCCTGCTCCCGCTCGGCGCGCAGGCCGTCGACCAGCAGCGACAGGTCGGGGTTCTCCAGTCCCTTGGCGGCGGAGACGCGCTCCACGGCCTCGTACTGGTCGGCGAGGATGGACTTGGTGTCGTGCAGCAGTCGTCCGACGAAGGTGGACTTGCCGTCGTCGACGGATCCGGCGGTGCACAGGCGCAGCGTGGGAAGGTCTGTCACGGCGACCTCGGTGTTTTCCAGGGTGGCGGCGGTCATCAGAAGTAGCCTTCCTTCTTGCGGTCCTCCATGGAGGACTCGGAGAGTTTGTCGTCGGCACGGGTGGCGCCACGTTCGGTGGTGGTGGACAGGCGGATCTCGTCGATGACGTCGTCGATCGTCGCGGCGTCCGAGAGGACGGCACCGGTGCAGGACATGTCGCCGACGGTGCGGTAGCGCACGGTCCTGGTCTCGACCGTCTCGCCCTCCTTCGGGCCGCCCCAGTCACCGGCGGTCAGCCACATGCCGCCGCGGTTGAAGACCTCGCGGTCGTGGGAGTAGTAGATGTCCGGGATCTCGACGTTGCGGGCCTTGATGTAGTCCCAGATGTCGGCCTCGGTCCAGTTGGAGATCGGGAAGACGCGGATGTTCTCGCCGGCCTGGTGGCGGCCGTTGTACAGACCCCACAGTTCCGGACGCTGACGCCGCGGGTTCCAGCCGCCGAAGGGGTCGCGCACGGAGAAGACGCGCTCCTTGGCCCGGGCCTTCTCCTCGTCGCGGCGGGCGCCGCCGAGGACGGCGTCGTAGTTGCGGTTCTGGATCGTCTCGACGAGCGGGACGGTCTGCAGCGGGTTGCGGGTGCCGTCGGGACGCTCCTGGATGGCTCCGGAGTCGATCCAGTCCTGGACGGCGGCGACGTGCAGCGTGATCCGCGGGTCCTCGGCGATCCGGTCGCGGAACTCGATGACCTCCGGGAAGTTGTGGCCGGTGTCGACGTGGACCAGCTCGAAGGGCACCGGGGCCGGGGCGAAGGCACGCTTGGCGCACTCCAGAACGACGACGGAGTCCTTGCCGCCGGAGAACAGCAGGGCGGGACGCTCGAACTGGCCGGCGACCTCGCGCAGGATCTCCATGGCCTCGGCCTCGAGGCTGGCGAGGTGGGGGCTGAGTTTGGTTTCGGTGGCATCAAAGGCAGTAGTCACAGGTGAAGTCCGCATTCTGTCTTGGTGGAGTTGGCCCAGCGGCCGGAACGGGGATCCTCGCCGGGGGCGACGGGGAGGGTGCAGGTCTCGCAACCGATCGAGGGGTAGCCCTGCGTCGTCAGCGGATGCACGATCAGGTCGTGGGACTCGATGTAGTCCTGGACATCCTGGTCGGTCCACGCGGCGATGGGGTTGATCTTCAGCCGGCCGGTACGGTCGACGTCGAGGATCGGGGTGTTCTTGCGCATCTCGTTGTCGACCCGCTTGACGCCGGAGATCCAGGCTTCGTAGGGGTTGAGCATCCGGGCCAGCGGCTCGACCTTGCGCATGCGGCAGCAGGCGGTGGGGTTGGACTGGTACAGGTCGCGGCCGTAGACCTCGTCCTGCTTCGCCACCGAGTAGACCGGCTCCACGGTGCGCAGCGGCAGGCTGTAGCGCTGCTGCACGTCATGGGCGACATCGAGGGTCTCGGCGAAGTGGTAGCCGGTGTCGAGGAAGACCAGCTCGGCCTCCTCGACCCGGTCCTGGGCCAGTTCGGCGAGCACGGTGTCCTGCATGGACAGCGTCACTGCCACGGTGCCGGTGGTGTGCTCGTTGACCCACTCCAGGATCTCCTCGGCGGTCGCGCCTTCGAGCTTGTCATTCCACTCGTCCACCAGGGCCTGGTGGGCGGCGGTCTGCTCCTCGGTGAGGTGGGTGGTGGTCGTCGGGGCGTCGGACGGGCTGACCTCCGGGTCCCGGAGGTCAGCCGGCTCCCGCTGGTCATCGGCGCGGGTGACGCCGACCAAACCGGTGAGCGCCGTGAAGCCGGCGGCCGGTCCTGTGTTCGTCATACCTGCTCTTCTCGCTTGCCTGGGGTGCGACAGACCGGTCGGTCTGTGCTGTGCCGCACCAGACTAGACCAGTCTGTCCGCCCCCGGCAACCGAATTTCCCGATACCGTCACAAGTTTCAATTGTGACAGCAGGTAGATGATGTGAAAACTAGTAGACCGAGGGGTCTGTACAGCGGGGTTCAGCGCCCCTGCGACCAGACCGCCCACAGTCGTGCATAGCGACCCTGCGAGGCCACCAGACCATCGTGGGAACCCCGCTCCACGATCCGGCCGTCCTCCATCACCAGGATCTCGTCGGCCAGACGGGCCTGGTCCAGCCGGTGCGCCACGGTCAACGCAGTACGTCCCACGGTCAGCCGCGCCGCCGCGTCCTCCAGCGCCGCCGCACCGGACGACCCGGCCTCCGCTGTCGCCTCGTCCAGCACGACGACCTTCGGGTCGCGCAGCAGCACCCGGGCCAGGGCGATCTGCTGGGCCACCACCGGGTCCGGGATCAGTCCGCGGGCACCGACGACGGTGCCCAGTCCGTCCGGCAACCGGGCGAACCACGCCCCCGCGCCCACCGCACGCAGCGCCTCGACCAGCGACTCGTCCCCGGCGTCCGGGGCGGCGAGAGCCAGGTCATCGCGCAGCGTCCCGGAGAAGGTGTGCACCTCCTGCGACACCAGCGCCAACCGGGCCGCCCGCTCATCATCAGAGAGCGCGGTCACCGGAACCCCGTCGACGGTCACCGCGCCACTCGTCGGTTCACGCAAGCCCGCGAGCAGCGTGGCCACCGTCGTCTTACCGGCACCGGACGCCCCGACCAGCGCCACCGTGCGCCCCGGCTCGATGGTGAAGGAGACGTCCTGCACCGCCCAGGACTCCGCGCCGTAGCGGAAGTCGACCCCGCGCAGCTCGACGGTACCCACCGGTGCCGGTGCCCCGGCGTCCTGCACCGGACGCGGCGGGTCCACCGTCACACCGACGATGCGGGCCAGCGAGGCATAGCCCGACTGGGCCACATCGAGGATGCGCATCACCTGCTGCAGCGGGCCACGCACTCGGATCAGCATCAACGTCGCGGCGGTGACTGAACCGACCCCGATCGCCCCGGCATCGACCAGGAAGAAGCCCAGGACCACTGCGGTGAGGAGCATGACCAGTTCAGCGATGAGCATCCAGTTCAGCAGCCGCACCATCACCCGGTTGGCGTTGACCGCGTTGACCACCACATCGCGGGACGCCTGGCCGACGCGGTCATGCATCTCGTCCTCCATGCGGAAGGCCCGCACCGTCGCCCGACCGTGGATCGCCTCCAGCACCCGGCGGGCACGCATGCCCATCGACGCCCGCTCGGCGGCGTACAGCGTCGGGGCCTTGCGCAGGTAGGACCGCGCAGCGAGCCAGTACACCGGCGACACCAGCACCACGACCAGCAGGAACCGCCAGTCCACGGTGAGCAGGCTCACCCCCGTGGCAGCGATGACGAACACCGCGCCCGACAGGATCGGCAGGGCCTCCATGATCGCCGAGGACACCTGGGCGACATCGTCGGTGGAGCGGGAGACCACGTCACCGGTACCGGCGTCCTCCACCTCGTGCATCGGCAGCCCCAGGGCGGTGCCGACCATGTCCTCGCGCAGGTTCGCGATCAGCCGTTCCGACAACCGGGCCAGCAGGAAGTAGCCCGAACCATTGCAGACACCGGCGACGATGGCGACGACCACCATCAGCCCGGCGGTGCCCCACAGGTCGGTCTCCGTCCCGCTTCCGCTGACGATATCCACGATCCGGCCGAGCAGCCTCGGGATGGTCACGGTGCACCAGGCACCCACCGCCAGCAGGAGCACCGCCATGAGCGCCTGGCGGCGTGCCTGGGGCAGCCGCCGTGCCTGGGCGGCGATCTCACGTCGCGCCTGGGCCCAGGTCGCCAGGGGGAAGGTGCGGATCGGTTCGCCACCGTCGGACGCGGTGTTGATCGGTGCCAGTCCAGCGGCTCTCATCGGCTCACCCGCTCACTCACGAGGTCCAGGAGTTCGGCTGCGGTGGTCTCCGAGGCGGCGGCCACCTGCCAGGCCGGGGCGTCACTGATGACGACGACCCTTCGTCCACTGCCGTCGTTGTAGAGCGCACTGAGGCGCTCGGCGATGTGCTGCTCGGTGACCGAGTCCACCGCGGTGGTGGGGTCGATGAGCACCAGCAGTTCCGGATCGGCCGCGACCGCACGGGCCAGCGCCACGCGCTGACGTTGACCGCCGGACAGACGGCGTCCCCCCTCCCCTACCGACCGGTCCGGCCCGCCGGGGATGTCGGAGCAGTCCGCCACCTCGAGTGCGGCAGCCGCCACCCGGGAGTCCGGATGGACGTTGTCACGCAGCGGTCCGTCGAAAAGATCGGCGGCATGCGGGGCGACCACGACACGGTGCCTCGGCAGCCGGCGCATTGCATCGGCCAGCTCCCCGGCCGGTCCGTGGACCACGGTGACGCCGGAGGGGATGTGGGAGAGCACGGCGTCCGTCGCCGCGTCCGACGCCTCCTCCGGGTGCGCGACCTCGGCGGTGAGCACCTCGACGACGCGGTGACCGGACGCCGCGGCGTTCGCCACGCGGGTGGCGAAGTTCTTGCCGAGCATCGTCATCGGCATGACGACGAACTGCGACAGGCCGACGATGGTGATCAGCTCACCGATGGTCAGCCCGTCGTGCAGGGCGATCCAGCCGGCACTCACACCGATGGCGACGACGTAGATCGCGCCGACGGACTCGGTGATCATCGTCAACCGCGCCTCGGCGGCGTTCGCCCGCACCGTGGCGTCGAAGGCGCGCGAGGAATAGCCCTGGTAGCGCTGACGCATGGTGCGGACCACACCCAACCCCTTGATGATGCGCAGGCCCTGCACCGCATCGGCGGCGACGGCGGCGGCCTCGGCCAGGGCCTGCTGGCGATCACGGGAGCGGTCGCGCAGCGGCCGGGCCGCCCGCACCGACAACGCGACCACCAGCGGAGCGCCGAGGAGCACGCCCAGTCCGAGCTGCCAGTGGATCGACAGCACCACGGCGGCGACGTAGACGATCGAGGCGACCTCGGCGACCGGGAAGACGGTCATCACCACGATCTCGGCGGCCTTGTTCGAGTCCGTGCTGGCGATGGACAGCAGGCCACCGGCCGTACGTTCCCGGCCGGCGATGCCGCGCGGGTCCTGGATCCGGTCGGTGACCGTGGTGCGCAGGTCGTGGCTGAGCTGCTGCATGGTCAGTTCCATGTAGCGTCGGGCGAACCAGACGCAGACGCCGTTGACGGCGAACAAGGCCACGAGCACCAACGACCAGAGCACCAGGCGGTCCAGTTCCCCGGTGGCCACCGCATCGTCGATGGCGCGTCCGACCACGATCGAGGTCGTCGCATTACAGATGAAGCCGAACGCCATCCCCGCCATGGCGATGAACTGCCACGGGCGTTGGGCGAAAGCCAACTTCAGCAACCAGCGCCGGTCGTGCGGGTCGGGAAGTTCTGAGGGGGAGGTGCGCAGCAACCCCGATCGAATGGTGGACGCCATAAGGCGCCACCCTACCGGAAGTGTACCCTAACCTGCGAATACGCTCAGTCGGCGCCGCGGTCCACGCCCCGGTCGAGGTGACCGTGCAGTTTCACCGAGAACACCCGGCGGCAGTCCCGGCACTGCCAGGCGTTGTCGGTCTCGAAGTCGGGGAAGAGATTCTCCGAGGTGCAGTACGGGCAGTTCATGACGGTGGCCCTCCTGGGGTTGTGGTGTGCGGTCGGTCCGGGGATACGGTCGTTGGCGCTGTCCATCGGTGCCTTCTGTTACCGCTACTGCAGCACGGCCTCGTCGGCACGCAACACCCAGTCGCGGAACTGCTCACCCTCGGCGCGCTGCTCCTTGTAGTGCTCCACGACCCGCACGACGTAGTCGTCCAGTTCGGCGGAGGTCACCTTGTGGCCGCGCAGCTTCTTGCCCCAGTCCGGGTGCATGCCGACAGCACCACCCAGGTGGACCTGGAAGCCCTCGACCCGGTTGCCGTTGTCGTCGGTGACGATCTGCCCCTTCAGGCCGATATCGGCGACCTGGGTACGGGCGCAGGAGTTCGGGCAGCCGTTGAGGCTGATCTTCAGCGGGACGTCCAGGTCCCCGAGACGCTCCTCCAGCTGGTCGGCCAGGGTGATCGCACGCTGCTTGGTGGTGACCAGGGCGAGCTTGCAGAACTCCAGGCCGGTGCAGGAGATGATGTCGCGTCGGAAGGACGACGGCTTGGCCGACAGGTGCTCGGACTCCAGATCCTTCAGCAGGTCATCGATCTTGTCGGACTCCACATTGAGGAACAGAAGCTCCTTGTCCGGGGTGGTGCGCAGGTCGGTGACACCGTGCGACTCGGCGATGTCGGCCAGGCGCTGCAGGTGGTCACCCTCGGTGTGGCCCACGGTGGGCTTCACACCGACGTAGAACCGACCGTCGCGCTGCTCGTGGACACCGACGTGGTCACGGTAGCCGGGGGCGACCTCCGGCTCGGGGCCGTCGTCCAGCTTGTAGCCGAGGTAGTCGTCCTCCAGGATGCGGCGGAACTTCTCGATGCCCCAGTCGGCGACGAGGAACTTCAGCCGGGCACGGTTACGCAGCTTGCGGTAGCCGTAGTCGCGGAAGATCCGGACCACACCGGCCCACACCTCCGGCACCTTGTCGATCGACACCCAGGCACCGAGACGCTGGGCGAGCATCGGGTTGGTGGACAGACCACCACCGACCCAGACGTCGAAGCCGGGGCCGTGCTCGGGGTGCTCGGAGCCGATGAAGGAGATGTCCTGGATCTCGTGGGTGACGTCCTGACGCTTGTTGCCGGAGATCGCCGACTTGAACTTGCGCGGCAGGTTGGCGAACTCGTCGCGGGTCAGCCAGTTGTCCTTGATCTCGCGGATCGCCGGGGTGGCGTCGATGATCTCGTCCTTGGAGATACCGGCGACCGGGGACCCCAGCACCACGCGCGGGACGTCACCGCAGCCGAAGAAGGTGTCCAGGCCGACGGAGGCCAGACGGTCCCAGATCTCCGGGACGTCCTCGATACGGATCCAGTGCAGCTGGATGTTCTGGCGGTCGGTGAAGTCGGCGGTGCCGCGGGCGAAGTCGGAGGAGATGCCGCCGATGACGCGCATCTGCTCGCTGCTCATCACCCCACCGTCGAGACGGACACGCATCATGAAGTAGCGGTCCTGCAACTCGGCGTTGGTCAGCAGGCTGGTCTGCTCACCGTCCATGTCCTGACGGCGCTGGGTGTACATGCCGATCCACTTGAAGCGGGGGGCGAGGTCCTCGGCGGGGATCGAGTCGAAGCCCTGCTTGGCGTAGATCTCGCGCACGCGGTCGGCGACGGCGAGGCCGGCGTCCTCCTGCTTGATGCGCTCGTCGTTGTTCAGCGGGTCCTTGCCGTCGATGAGCCACTGGCCCTCGGGCTTCGGCGCCTTGCGGTCGGCCTTCTCCTCCTCGGTGAGCACCTTCGGTGCCGGCGGGGCATCGGCGATGGCCTGGTCGAGTGCCTTGGCGGCCTTGCTGACGGCCTTGCCGGCCTTCAGCTCATTCCAGCGGGCCTTGCGTGCGGCGGAGAACAGGTCCTTGTTGTCCGGGTCGGCGTCGGTGGCGGCCTCGGCCTGCTTGGTGGCCTCGGCGAATTCGGCCTGCTCGGCTTCGGCTGCGGCGAGTGCCTCGCGGGCGGCGATGACACTGGGGTCCTCGGGCGCGGGCTCCGCGACCTCCGGCTCGCTCTCAGCCTCGGTCGGGGTGTCGCCGTTGGCGATCTGGGACGCCCGGAGCGCCTCGGCGGCCTGCTGTTGCGCGGCGCGCACGGCGGTCGCGGCGGCGGCCAGTTCGACATTGCCGGGCGCTGCGGCGGCGGCGCGCTCCGCGGCGTCGGCGGCGACGGTGAGGACGGATGATCCTGCCTGCACCAGGGACACCGCCTCCTGCAGGCTGGCTCCGCCGGTGGCGGCAGTCTCTTCAGGTGAGGCAGTTTTCTCCGCGTTCTCCGCAGCTCCGTCGGTGCTATCTGCACCATCTGCTGCGGCGACACCGTCATCACCGTTCTCCTCGGCAGCCTTGACTGCCTTCTTCAGCGCACGGTTGGCTTTGCGCACTGCCGAGCGGGCGCGACGTGCGGTCGCGGCGAGCTTCCTGTCGTCCGGGTCTGCGGAAGTCGCGGTCTCGGCCTCGACAGCGGCCTTCTCTGTCTCCGCCACCAGTCGCTCGGCCTCGGCGACCGTCGGGATTCCCGCGGGGGCGGCGGGTGCAGCCTCGGTGACGGGCTGGGGCTCCTCAGCCGGCTGCGCTTCGGTCCGCTCAGGCTGCTCAGTATGCTCAGCCTGCTCAGCCTGCTCAGTGGACCCGCCGAGCTCCTCGACCTTCGCGGCTGCGCGCTTGAGCGCCTTGCCGGCCTTCATCTCGTCCCAGCGGACCTTACGCGCTGCGGAGAACAGGTCCTTGTTGTCCGGGTCGGCGACGGTGGCAGCCTCCGCCTCCTTCAGTGCGGCGACGAGCTTGCCCTGCTCGACCTCGAGCTTCGCGTACTCCGCCTGCGCCTGCTCCAGCTCGGACTGTGGCTCGGTGCCCTCCAGCTCAGTCAGTGCGTCCTGCGCCTTCTTGAGCGCGCGGGAGGTGCGGCGCTGCGCGTTCTTCGCGAGACGCGCCTCGTCCGCGAGGGCGTCATTGTCAGGGTCCGCCTTGGATGCCTCCGTCGCCTTACGTGCGGCGATGGCGGCATCCTCCTTCTCGCTTGCGGCCTTCTGCACCGCAGCCTGGGCGTCCTGAAGAGCGGTGGGCGTCATGTCAGTCGCCGCCTCGGTCGCCGTAGTCATCAGGTCCTCTTCTCTGGGGGTCGCGCAGTGGGTCGTGCAGTGTGGGGTACAGACAACTCAGTCTGTTCCGTTCTCGTCGCACTAGACTAGACCGATCTGTCCGCGGACACAACGTAGGCAGCACTCACCCGCAAAGCACGAGTTCACAGCAGTCCCCCCGGTAAATCCTTGCAGTAGACAGACCGAGTGGTCTATAGTCTGCTTCCGTCAGTGCGGAACCCCGTCTGCCCTCGCGAGCTCTTCAGTTCGACAGTAGGGGAGGCTAACATGGTGAGATATCCGCCCACGTAACACCGAAAAGGACCCAGCATTCATGTCTGACAACCGACCGCTCCGCGTCGCCGTCATCGGATCCGGCCCGGCCGGCATCTACGCCTCGGATGCCCTGATGAAGTCGGGCAAGGACGTCTCCATCGATCTCTACGAGAAGATGGCCGCCCCCTTCGGCCTGATCCGCTACGGTGTCGCCCCCGACCACCCGCGCATCAAGGGCATCATCAAGGCGCTGCACAAGGTGCTGGACAAGCCGCAGATCCGCCTGCTCGGCAACATCAACGTCGGTGAGGACATCACCCTCGAGGACCTGAAGAAGCACTACGACGCCGTCATCTACGCCACCGGCGCCACCGATGACCGCGACCTCAACATCCCCGGCGGTGAGCACACCTTCGGCGCCGGCAAGTTCGTCGGTTTCTACGACGCCAACCCGCACTTCGACGAGGCCTGGAACGTCGATTCCGAGTCCATCGCCGTCATCGGCGTCGGCAACGTCGGCCTGGACATCGCCCGCGTCCTCGCCAAGACCGCCGACGAGCTGCTGGTCACCGAGATCCCGGACAACGTCTACGAGTCACTGAAGACCAACAAGGCCAAGGAAGTCCACGTCTTCGGACGCCGCGGCCCGGCCCAGGCGAAGTTCACCCCGCTGGAACTCAAGGAGCTCAACCACTCCGACACCATCGAGGTCATAGTCAACCCCGAGGACATCGACTACGACGAGGGTTCCGAGGCCGCCCGGCACAACTCCAAGATCACCGACCAGGTGTGCACCATCCTGGAGAACTACGCCGTCGCCGAGCCGAAGGACGCACCGCACAAGCTCTACCTGCACTTCTTCGAGTCCCCGGTCGAGGTCAAGCACGACGCCAACGGCAAGGTCACCGGCCTGGTCACCGAGCGGACCGAGCTCGACGGCAATGGTGGTGTCACCCACACCGGCGAGCTCACCGAGTGGAACGTCGGCCAGGTCTACCGCGCGGTCGGCTACAAGTCCGACGAGCAGGCCGACATCCCGTGGGACGGCAAGGAGAACGTCATCCCCAACGTGGGTGGCCGCGTCCTGACCGAGGGCCCCACCGCCGACGGCATCGCCGGCGTCCCGGGCTCCGCCGACCCGGAGGCCGAGCTGCGTGAGACCCTGCCCGGTGTCTACGCCACGGGCTGGATCCGCCGTGGCCCGGTCGGCCTGATCGGCAACACCAAGGGCGATGCGAACGAGGCCGTCGCCAACCTGGTCGCCGACCACGACAACGGCATCGGTTTCTCCCCGGAGGACCCCTCCGAGGACGGCGTGATCGAGCTGCTGCACTCCCGCGGTGTCGACTACTCGACCTGGGAGGGCTGGTACAACCTCGACGCCCACGAGCGCGCGCTCGGTGAGGCCGAGGGCCGTGAGCGCAAGAAGGTCCGCGAGCACGACGAGATGGTCCGCTACTCCTCCGGCGAGGCCCGCGTGAAGGCTTAAGGCCCCGCGCCGCATCGACATAGACGGAGAGGTCACTCCAGAGCACCTGGAGTGACCTCTCCGTCTATGTTGTCACTCCACCGTCCCCTCCGTCAGCCGCACCATACCCAGCGGCAGGCCGGTGTCCGAGGGGAACATCAGCCCGTCGGCAGTGGCGTCCACGGTGACCTGCTCACCGATATAGTTGTCCCAGTTGATCGAGCTCAGCGAACCATAGGGGGTCGCCAGGCTGATCTCGGAGACCGTCTCATCCCTGGTCTGCCCAGGGCTGCCGGACTGCTGCGCGCTCACCGGCGTCGGACTGTCCAGCTGCAGCACGACATAGATGTCGCTCGTCGGTTCACCATTGGGCGTGCGCCCACCCTCCATGAGTTCACCGGCGGTCATCTCGACGACAGTCCCGGTGAGGGCGAACTCGCCGTCGGACGGCTCCGGGGAGGAGCCCCGGTCCGGTGCCGGGCCGGACGCAGAACTCCCCCTGGTCGGGTTCGGGGCGCCGTTGCTGCTGTCGGACGTCCCGTCCGACTGCTCGCCGTCGACACAGACGTCCCCGACACTCCCCCACTCGATCTCGGCCTGCAGAGACTCCAGGTCATCGGGCTTCTGGTCCAGGCGGAAGTCCCACCCGTCGCCGGTCTCCACCATCTCCGAGCCGTCGACCGTCCACTTCTCCGTGGTGTACTGCCCGGTCCCCGACTGGCCTTCGGAGCTCAGCAAGCCGGATCCGTCCGAGGCCGCATGCAACTCCGCCCGGAAGCCACCGGTGGATGCTGCCCCGGCGTAGAAGTTCCGGTCGATCCGGGTGAGCTCGTCACCGTCCTCACCGGCAGCGAAGACCTGGGTGGCGCTGATGTGGTTGCCGACCGCCCGGAACAGCAATTCGTCCTCCCCGTCACCGGTGATGTCCACCAGCGCGAACTCGAAATCGCCGGTGAGATGGCGGTCCGCACCAGTCACCACGTCGTCCTCGAAATCCGCGACGTCCAGCCCCTCGGCGACCGTGCAATACGGGTCGGCGGTCGGCTCCGCGGCGCTGTCCGTGCTCTCGGTACCGGCGGTACCGCCGTCGGACCCACACGAGGTGAGCATCAGGACGGTACCCGTCATCGCCGCAGCACTCCTGAGGGCACGCCGAACATCACGGTTCATGATCCACTCCCAAGCTTCACCTATCAAAGTTGTTATCCCATATGCATCCTACCTCGGATGAGCCTGAGAATAACGCCGGTCTTTCCAGTGTCACCCACCATCCCCTCGCCCCGACTGCGTGACCTCCTACAGGTCGCAACACACGAAAAAACTATGTGACCAGTACGAGACCTTCGGCAGCACCGGATTGTTCCGGAAACGTGGCCGACAGTTCACTGTTCCACTTACATAGCCCACCCTGTCCGACTATCCTGAACCCATGACAGACGCAACAGACACCACCGTCACCGGACCGACTGTTCACGTCACCGGCAAGCAGCTCCTCGCGATGCAGCCCCAGCAGGTTCACGCTCTCTACAAACTGCGCGTCGACGTATTCGTCAACGAGCAGCGGGGCTGCTTCGCCGAAATCGACGACACCGACGCCGAGCCCGGCACCCACCATGTCATGGCCTACGTCCACCCCGGTTCCGGCCCGGACTACCCGTGGGGAAACGCCGACCCTGGCTCGCCGCTGCGACTGGTCGGCACCGTGCGCGTCTTCGGCCCGCCCGAGCAGCAGCACATCGGCCGCCTGTGCGTCCACCCCGACTTCCGCGGCTTCGGCATCGCCAGCCAGCTGGTGGACGACGCCTTCGAGGTCATCAAGGGCCGAGCTGCCGCACTGGACCCGAACGTGCAGAAGACCGAGGTCAAGATCGAAGCACAGACCTACCTGATGCCCTTCTACAAGAATTATGGCTTCGAGGCGATCGACGAGCCCTTCACCGCCGAGGGTATCGAGCACCAGGAAATGCGCGTCACCCTGGACTAGGGGCACCCCTCACCGGCGACCCCGCGTCAACCGGCACCGCTGCCACCCATGGCAGCGGTGCCTTTTTCTCTGCCCGGACGCCCCTGGGAGTATTCATCACGAATTGCGTCGGCCAACAGAGCGGCAGCCGACCGTGCGTCCTGCGTCGAGTGGCCGTCTTCGCCGAGATACCCCCGTCTCGCCTGGTCAAGGGGGCCGGCCACCCCAGGAACCCACTCCCCCGCCTGTGCTGCCGCCACGTGCTTCGAGACGATCCGTCCGGTCCGGACGGTGACCAGGATCCGCGCCAACGTCAACAGCACATTGCGTTCATCGCCGTCGACACCGGCCAGGACGTCCGGCAATGCGCCCATCATCGCGGCCCGCAACTCCGACGCTGACACCGGTTCCAGCAGTTGATCCGGGTCCGGACCGCGTAACGTACGTGACGCATCCAGTGCCGTTGCACGGAGCACCACCGCATCAGGGTCGCTGACCGGGCGAGGCAGAGCCCCGGCGGCGATCTCCGCGCGGAGCCATTCGCCGTACTGGTAGTCGATCCGACGGGGACTGCCGTGTTCCACGAGCACCGTCAGCTCGACCGGACGTCGCGACGACACCGCCGGATCATCGGCATGGCCCGACCATCCCGAGACCTGCAGCAACAGCGCAGACAACTGGTGTCGTTCCGCCTGGTTCAAGCTCCTCCGAACGACGACGAGCAGGTCAACATCACTGTGGACCGTGAGACCGGGCGTCACCGCTGACCCGTACAGATACACCCCACGGACTCCGCCGGGATCATGGGTGTCGAGATGCTCGAGAATCAACGGCACGGCAGGTTCAGAAGCCACAGCAGAAAGCTCGTCCACCTGTCCCAGGGTACGGGGTCCGCCGGTTTTCAATCTCGTGGCCGGTCGCCGATAGAGTGACCTGCGTGGGAACCAAAGGAACCAACTCCGAGACACGCATCCTCCTCTACTACCAGTTCACCCCGATCGCCGATCCGGTTGCGGTGATGCTGTGGCAGCGCACCTTGTGCGAGTCGCTCGGGTTGCGCGGGCGCATCATCATCAGCCCACACGGGATCAACGGCACCGTCGGCGGTCCCCTGGACAGCGTGAAGCTCTACATCCGCCGCACCCGCGAGTTTCCGGGGTTCAAGGACATGGAGTTCAAGTGGTCGGCCGGCTCCGCCGAGGACTTCCCGAAACTGTCGGTGAAGGTCCGCGAGGAGATCGTGAGCTTCGGGGCCCCCGAGGAGCTTGCCGTCGACGTGGACGGTGTCGTCGGCGGTGGCACGCATCTGAGCCCGCAGCAGGTCAATGAGCTTGTCGAGGAGCGGGCGGAGGTTGGTGAGGAGGTCGTGTTCTTCGACGGTCGCAATGCGATGGAGGCGCAGATCGGGAAGTTCCGGAACGCCGTGGTGCCGGATGTGACGACCACGCATGACTTCATCACCGAGATCGACTCCGGCAAGTACGACGATCTCAAGGACCGTCCGGTGGTCACCTACTGCACCGGCGGCATCCGTTGCGAGGTGCTCAGCGCCCTGATGCGCAACCGTGGGTTCAACGAGGTGTACCAGATCGACGGCGGTATCGTCCGCTATGGCGAGCAGTTCGGTGACAAGGGCCTGTGGGAGGGCTCGCTGTATGTCTTCGACAAGCGGATGCACATGGAGTTCAGTGAGGACGCCGCACAGCTCGGCCACTGCGTGCACTGCGGCGAGGCGACGAACACCTTCCACAACTGTGTGAACGAGGACTGCCGCGAGATGGTCCTGCTGTGCGACTCCTGCGCCGCGTCGCCCGCCACCGCGCATTGCGGTAGCGAGACCTGTCAGTCCGTCGGCGCGCACCTGTAGCCCGGCTCCGCTGCTTTATCGAGGACCGGGGGTGGGGGGGTCGGCCTCGTCAGGCCGGGGCCCGAGGTGCGCCGGTGACAGGGGGCCGGCGGCTGTGGTGGTGGCGGTGATCTTCCCTGGTCCTGCCCAGTGCAGGGTGACTGCATCATCCGGGCTGGTCACTCGCCATATCCCCAAGGTCTTCAGTTGGTGGTGGGTCCGGCACAACGCGATCCCGTTCTCCACACTGGTCGGCCCGTCGCTGGTCGGATCGGTGTGCGGCGAGCTGACCAGGTGGTCGTGGTCGCAGCGGTCGGCCCGGACGCAGCAGCCGGGGAATCGGCACCGTCCGTCCCTCCCCTCGATCAGTGCCCGCTGCACCGTGGTGAAACGGTAGGACGCTGTCGCCGGAACCTCGGCACGTTCCGGCAGGTTCCGGACCTGCTCGGCGATCCCGGCCAGCGTGGCCGCGGTCGTCGGTGAGACCCACCCGATTCCGGTGAGGTATCCGCCGGCACCTTCCTGGGTGTACATGTTGACGGTCACGGAGAGTTGCTCCATGCGTCCGCCGAGGATGCCGAGGACAACCTCGCCCCGACATTCGCTCATCGTCGGGGCCGCAGCCGGCGCATCCCCGTCCGGCACTGCGGCGTCCTGCGTGGCGTGCTCCCGCCGCCAGTCCAGTGCAACGTCGCTGATCGACGACCACAAGGACTCGGCGATGACCTCGGTGCCGCAATCCAGGACGAACTTCGTCCCCTGACGGGTCAACCGTACTTCCTCTGCTTCGCGCTCCTCGGTCTGCGCCACCACCAGCGGGGCGACCGCCACCAGCGCCTCATCGGCGACATCGGACAAGGCTGTGATCGCAGTGATGTTGGTCCGGTCCACCCAGTCACGAATCGCCGTAGCCACTGCGGCATCGAGGACGTCCAGGAGAACATCTGTGGCCGGGTCGGAGGTCCGGAGTGCCCTGGCGTGGCGGTTCACCCGGCTCCACAGGGTGTCGAGGTGGTCCACGGAGTAACGGCCGTCCGCCCGGAACGTGGCGAAGAGGTCCGGCATCCGTTCGGCGATCTCGGCGGCGTGGACGTAGCGGTGCGACTCGGCGGTACGTCGCCGGCGCATCACCTCCGCGGATGACAGACGGTGATCTGCCGGCACCCCGGCGAGGAACTCCACCAGTTCCAGCTCTGCACGGTTGATCCTCCCCGAGAACTGCAACGCCAACCCGGCCCGTTCACGACGGGTCAGTGGGGTTGCCACCTCGCCACCTGCCTGGGGTGATGGTACGACGTTCATGGGTTCTCCTGCCGTCAGAGTATTTACGATCACATTGTCGAATGGTGCACTTCGTACACTAACAACTGCACTGGACAGCAATATTTCGCCCAGGTTCCTGATGGGAACGTATGTTCTAAATTGGAGGTTCAGCCGCGACGGTCAGGACAATCCGCAGGTCATCGACGTCCGTCCAGGACGAAATCTGACGCAAGATCCGGGTTCCGACGGTGGACAGACATCCCGGTAGGGTGTGGAGGTAGCCTGCAGCGCCCGCCCAAGATCGGAGCCCCCGAAGATGAAGCGCCCCCTCGCCGTGCTTGCCGGATCCACACTTGTACTCGGACTCAGTGCCTGCGGATTCGATGAGACGGTGTTCAGCTCCTCCGCCGAGGAGAGCGAGACCAACGCCCGGGCGGTCTCCGTGCCCTCCAGCGCCGACCTGTACCGCATCGGCGCCACCGGCCCCGACGAACTGAACGAGGACGCCGAGGAAGGCGACCCCCTGCGCTTCATCGATCCGTCGCTGATCACCGACGAGGGGACACTCAAACGACGGATGACCCCCACCGAAGCCCAGGCACTCGGAGTACTGTCGAAGATCAACGACGAGCTCAGTGCCGAAGAGGTCAGGATCCTCGATGTCGCCAGCATCCGGGTGTACCTCACCGACGGGCCGGACGGTGCGGACTACGAGGGGTGGCAGCGTGCGTACCGCACCTTCTTCGCCAACGTAGACCCCGATTCCGGGGAGAGCCTGATCACCCCCAGCGCGCTGACGGTCACGAAGGACCCTGAAAGCTCGGACACTGAGACCACCTCCCCCACCTCGGCCCCGGCGACCAGCGAGCCCGCGGAGCCGTCCGAATCCGCTGAACCCACCGAAACTACTGCGACCACCACGTCCTCGTCGCCACTGCCCGGACAGGACAACCCCACCAAACCCACGGTGCTCACCATCGGGGTCGCCGACCAGCCCGTCGACGGCTGGCTGGTGCAGGTCGAGGTGGACGCCTACACCGAGTCGGACGACTAGAACAGGACGACTAGCGGCGTCCCCACTCGCCGTCGGCGTCGGCCGGAGCGTCCGAAACGCCCTGCAGCGACACCGTCACAGTGTCCGCCGCCTGGCTCGCCCGCTCACGGGCGATCTCGACGTTCTCCGCGGTGGAGAACGCCACACCCATGCGGCGACGCTCGTGGCTGACCGGCTTGCCGAAGATCCGCACCTCGGTCTCCGGCACCGCCAGCGCCTGGGACAGGCCGGAGTACGCGGGGAACTCGGCGCCGGCGGAGGCGTCCTCACTGCTCTCCACCCCACCGTAGATCACCGCGGAGGCACCCGGGGAGATCAGCGTGGTGTCGATCGGCAGACCCAGGATCGCCCGGGCGTGCAGGTCGAACTCGCTGAAGCGCTGGGATCCCATGGTCACCATGCCGGTGTCGTGCGGGCGGGGGCTGACCTCGGAGAAGTACACGTCGTCACCTTTGATGAACAGTTCCACACCGAAGACGCCGCGTCCTCCCAGCGCGCTGGTGATGCGGGCGGCGACGGAGCGGGCGGCCTCGTGGGCGGCCTGGGTCATCTGGGCCGGCTGCCAGGACTCCACGTAGTCGCCGCGGTCCTGGCGGTGACCGATCGGCTCGCAGAACCAGGTGACGCCCTCACCGGTCCCCGGGTCCAGCGACCGCACGGTCAGCAGGGTGATCTCGTAGTCGAAGGGCACGAACTGCTCGATGATCACGCGCTGGTTCGCCACCCGCGCGCCACTCATGGCGTAGTCCCAGGAGGCCTGCAGATCGTCCTCGGAACGCACATAGGACTGGCCCTTGCCCGAGGAGCTCATCACCGGCTTGACCACGCACGGCATGCCGACCTCCTCGACACCGGCGGTGAACTCCTCGTAGGTGGAGGCGAAGACGTGGCGGGAGTTCGGCAGGCCGAGCTCCTTGTCCGCCAGGTTGCGGATGCCTTCACGGTTCATGGTCAGGCGGGTGGCGCGGGCGGTGGGGATGACCGTGGCCACACCCTCGTCCTCGACCTCTTGCAGCGCATCGGTGGCCAGCGCCTCGATCTCCGGCACCACGAAGTCGGGGCCGACCTCCTCGATCAGGGCGCGGATCGCGGCCCGGTCGGTCATGTCGAGGGTGTAGGCGGCGTGGGCGACATGGTGGGCGGGGGCGCCCTGGTAGCGGTCCGCGGCATGGACCTCCACCCCGTAGCGCTGCAGGGCGATGGTGACTTCGCGTCCGAGCTCGCCGGATCCGAGCAGGAGGACCTTGGTGGCGTTGGGGGCGAGTGGCGTTCCGATGACGTCAGGCGTGTACATGCCTGGAAACGCTACCAGGCGAATCACCAGGTGGGGTTGTCGGTGTCCACCCCCTGTGCCGCGGCGTTGGCGCGGATCAGGTCGACGAGGAAGTCGGTGTGGTCCTCACCGTCGACGGTCCAGTTGACACGGAAGCGGGCATCGGCGAGGTACATGCCGGACAGGATCACCTGCCGGTCGTGGGTGACCTCGTACCAGTACGACAGCGAGGCGCGTTGCCGCTCGGCCAGGGCGTTGCCCTCCTCCGAACCAGGTAGGACGCCGCGCTGGTGCGCGTCGGCGAGGGCACGGGCGAAGCGGTCGCCCTCCTCCCGGATGTTCTTCCAGTCGGCCTCACCCATCTTCGACATGGCGTCCTGCCCCTGCCGCCATTCCTCGGTGTCGCCCCAGCGTTCCTCGGCCTCGCGCTGGTAGTCGGGGTCCCAGTCGGGCCCGAGGATCTCCCGGACCCTCCGGGGTGGCACCGGGCCGGTGTAGACACCACTGTCGGCCTCGGCGATCAGGGCGTCCACCGCGGCGAGCATGCGCTCGACCCCCTTGCGCCGGTCGATGAGCATCTCGCGCTGGCGCAGCAGGTGGATGCGCTCATCGGAACCGGTGGCGTCGAGCAGCTCGGCGATCTCGGCGAGCGGGACGCCGGACTCGCGGTAGACGAGGATGCGTTGGCCGCGGGCGAGATCCTCGTCGGTGTAGATGCGGCAGTCGGACCAGGTGCGGGTCTCCGGGACGAGCAGTTCTTTGGCGTCCCAGTGGTGCAGGGTGCGGACGGTGACGCCGAGGAAGTCGGCGGCCTGGCTGACGGTGAATTCGGTGTTCATGAACCAGATACTCCTCCCTGACGCGACGTGAGGGTCAAGCCAACTGCACCGCGGCATCGCTGACCGCGGCAGCGAAGGTGGCGTTGTGGCAGGACCAGAGGACGGCCGGGAGGCCCTCGTCCCACAGCGGCTCGACACCGGCCGCGCGCAGGGCGGCGTGGTACTCCCCCGCCGCATAGCCGCGCATGACGCGGGCGAGCCAGGCGTAGCCCTCGGCGTCCAACCCGACGGTCGGTTCGTCGAGGATAAGCAGGCCGGGCCCGCGGACCAGGGCTGCGGCGACGGCGAGCATGCGTCGCGGCGAGCTGGGGACGTCCAAGGGGTGGACGTCCCGCCACTTCTCCAGTCCGACCCAGACCAGCGCGGCCTCGGCGTGGGCGGCGTCGGTGCCGACGGCGAGTTCGCGCAGTGCGGTGCGTTTCGAGAACGCCGCGTCCATCCCGGTCGGCGCCCAACCGGTCGTCGGGGCGTCCAGCTCGCCCTGGTGGTCGAGCAGACCGAGGGTGGCCAGCATCAGGGTGGTCTTACCGGATCCGTTCGGCCCGGCGAGGTGGGTGACCTGCCCGCCGGCAGCTCGCATGGTCACTGGGCCGGCGGTGAAGAGGCCGCGGGTGACGGTCACCGCGTCCATGGTCAGGACGCTCCCCTGACCGGGTACCGGGGCATGGTCGACCTGGGGTGCCGGGGCTGCGGCGGGAGTGCCGTCGAGGGTGAGTTCCGCGGCGGCATCGTCAGCCAGCGCGGTGCGCACCCGGTCGTAGACGGTGACGTCCCCGTCGAAACGGTTGAGGGTGGTGCGCAGGATCTCCACGGCCGCGGCGTCCAACCCGTCGGTCGGACAGTCCAGGACCAGCGCACCGGGGTCACGCAGCAGGGCTGAGGCGATGGCCACCCGGCGCGTCTGCCCTGTGGACAGGCGTGAGGGTTCCCGCTCGGCGACGGCCCGCAGGTCCCAGACATCGAGTGCCGCCTCGATGCGGGACGCCATGGTCTCCGGGTCAACGCCCTGCTGCTCCATGCCGAAGGCGAGTTCCTGGACAACGGTGGAGCGCAGCAGGGAGAGGTGGGAGGAGGCGTCGTTGCCGACCCAGGCGGCGCCGGAGGTTTCGGCGGTGGCCCAGGCGTGCTCGGACAGGCCTGCCCCGGAGGCCGCCCAGTAGAAGCGGTCGATCATGCAGGTGACGCTACCAGGGGCATCGTTCATGTCCGAGCCGCCTTATAGAGTGCGAGACGGTGCGGTCGATCATGGCCGCCCTCCTCGCTGCGCGAAGGAGGTGGTTGTCTTGGTTGATTCACCCTCGGATGGTTCAGGTAGGAGCCTGAACCGAAGAGGCCGGGCACGTTGGTGCTCGGGCAGCCCTGGCGGTGAACCAACACCGCTGGGGTTGTTCCTTGTCTACTTTACACAGCACATGCGACACCGTCACCCGGCATGCTGCGCGGCCCACAACCGGGCGTACTGACCGCCAGACTCCAGCAACTGCTCGTGGGTACCGTCCTCGATGATCCGCCCGTGTTCCATGACGATGATCCGGTCGCAGGCCGCGGCCTGGCTCAGCCGGTGGGCGATGACCACGCCGGAGCGTCCCTGCAGGACGGCGGCAGCGGCGTCGTCCAGCACATGGGCGTGTGCCGAACCTGCTTCGGCCGTGGCTTCGTCGAGGATCGCCAGGTCCGGGTCGGCGAGCAGCACCCGCACCAGGGCGATGTGCTGGGAATCCGCGGTGGTCAGCGCATAGCCCTGGGGACCGAGATCGGTGTCCAGGCCGTCCGGCAGTTGCGCGAGCAGATCCTCGGCACCCGCAGCGGTGACCGCGGCGATGATCTGCCCGTCCGTGACCTCGGTGGTGCCCAGTGCGAGATTGTCGCGCAGGGTGGCGGCGAAGACGTGGGTCTCCTGGCTGATCAGCGCGGTTTTCGCTGGAACGGTCACCTCACCGCTGTCCGCGGTGTGCACCCCGGCCAGCAGGGAGGCGACCGTGGTCTTGCCGGCACCGGTGGTGCCGACGACCGCCAGGTGCTCGCCGGGTGCGATGTGCACCGTGACGTCGTGGAGGACCTGTGGGCCTTCGGTGTAGGAGAAACTGACGTCGGTGAGTCCGGCCGCGTCGCTGACTGCGGGCCCGGGGCGTCCTGCGTCCTGTGCAAGGTCGGTGACCCCCACGATCCGGCTCAGCGATGCGGTGGCCAGCTGCAGAGTGTCGATGACGCTCATCAGTGCCCGTATCGGCCCCTGCAGCCGCAGGAAGAACAGCACCGCCGTGGTCGCCGCACCCACGGTGACCGCAGCGCCGTCCACCAGCACGAAGCCGATGACCAGCACCACGGTGACGGCGACGGCGAAGGCGGCGTCGATCCGCCAGTTGAACATCGAGATCACGGTGCGGGCGCGCAGTGACCAGCCGGCGACTGCCCAGGAGGCACGTCCGATGCGCTGCTGGTGCAGGTCGTCCAGCCCGAAAGCGGTGAGGGTGTCGATGCCGCGCAGCGAGGAGAGGACGTGGTGCGCGCGGGTGCCGAAAGCGATGCGTTGGGCGGCGTACATCGGCGGCGCGAGACGCAGGTACCAGCGCAGCGCCAGCCAGTACACCGGCAGCATCACCACCAGAATCAGCCCGAACCTCCAGTCCAGGGCGCTCATCCCGGCCACGGTCAGCAGCACGGTGAATACCGTCGAGGACAGCACCGGCACGACCTGTTGCAGTGCCCCGGACACCTGGGCGACGTCGTCGCTGGCCCGGCTGATCAGATCGCCGGTGCCGCTGCGTTCCACGCGCTGCTGCGGCAACCGCAGTGCGGTGGCCACGAGGTGTTCGCGGATCCCGGCGAGCACGCGTTCGCAGCAGTAGTTCGCGAAGAGCACGCCCACGATCTGCAGTGCCCCGCCGACGACGATGGAGCCGATGATCGCCACGGCGTAACCCCACGGCGGCCAACCGTCGCCGTCGCCGGTGATGTCGTCGACGACCCGGCCGAGGGTGGCCGGGGCGATCAGTTCGATGCCGGCGGCGACGGCGGCGATGATCGCGGAGACCACGAGCATCCAGCGTCGGCCGGTGAGTTCCTGCCACAGCACCCGGGCGGTGCGTGGGCCGGTGGCGGTGGGTAGGCGGTCGCCGATGTCGGTGTCGGTGTCGGTGTTCGTTTTCACAGCGTCACCACCCGGTCGCAGGAATTCAGCAGGGTGGCAGATTCGGTGACGATGAGGGTGGTGCGTCCCGCACGCATGCCGGCGATGCCCTCGGCGATGTGGTGTTCGGTGATGGCGTCGACGGCGGTGGTCGGGTCGTGCAGCACCAGGACCGGCGCCTCGACGGCCAGGGCCCGGGCCAGGGCGATGCGTTGGCGTTGCCCACCGGAGAGCCGGGTGCCGGATTCGCCGACGCGGCTGTCCGCACCGTCCGGCAGGGCGGTGAGGATGTCCGTGCAGGACGCCGCGACCAGTGCGTCCTGCATCGCCGCGGGGCTCGCGGCCGAGGGGGCGAGATTGTCGGTGACGGTGCCGTCGAAGATGTCGGCGGCGTGTGGGGTGACCAGGACGCTGCGCCGGTACAGCTCCAGCGGAACATCTGCTGCGGTGACCGTCTGCCCGTCGCCGTGCAGGACGACTCCCTCGTCACCGGAGGCAAGGTGGGCGACGAACTCGCGGGCCGGGGCGCCGGAGGCGCGGATGCCGACGCGTTCGCCGGGGTTCACGGTGATGTCGACGGCGGTGATTCCGAGATCGGCTGGTGGCTGCGCGTCACCGTGGCGCGGCGGGACGTCGTACGGCGTGTTCAGCAGGTCGAGGACTCGGGAGGCCGAGGCGACACCCGTGGCCCACACTGCGCCGATGGACCGCGGCAGTCCGGCGAGTGGGCCCATCATGAACTGGGTGACACCGACGACGGCGATGAGTTCACCGACGCTCAACTGGCCGTCCAATGCCATCGCGGTGGCACCGACGGCCAGGCCGGCGACGAGGCAGCCGGAGACCACGTTCATCGAGGCGAAGTAGATCCCACGGGAGTTCTGCAGCGTCAGTGCACCCTGCAGTGCCTCCTGGCTGACGGTGATGTAGCGGGCGGTGGAGTTCGCCTCGGCGCGTAGCCCCTTGATGGTGCGGTAGCCGGTGATCAGGTCGGCGGCCTGGCCGGTGGCGGCGGCGACCCGGGCCTGTTGTTGTTTGTTGCGGCGTTGCATGGGGCGCCCGGCCACGGCCATGATCCACATCATCAACGGGGCGCCGATGAGCACGGCCAGTCCCAGTGGCCAGGCGATGGTGAACAGGACGATTCCACCGGCGGCGATGGCGACGAGTTCGCCGACGGGGTACACGCCGAGCTGCATGGTGGCGCAGACGCGGAAGACATCGCCGGTGGCGACGGCCAGCTGTGCACCACCCAGGGTGCGGTTCTTCATGCCGGCCGGGTGCAGCAGGCGTTCGGTGACGGTCATGCGCAGGCGGTGCTGGACGGTCTGCATGCCGTACATGCCGCAGCGTGAACCGTAGCGGGTGGCCATGGAATTCACGACGACCAGCGCGATCACTGCGGCACACCAGAGGACGAGCTGGCCGGTGTTGCCGGTGGCGATACCGGAGTCGACCGCGGTACCGGCAGCGACGGGCAGTAACGCTCCGGCGACCTGACTGAGACCCAGCAGGAACGCTGCGGGGATGGTGAATCGGCGGGCGGCGAAGATGATGCGCCAGATGAACTGGACCGGGGTGGTGTCCGCGTCGTAGTCGACCGGGTTGCGGGACGGCGGGGTCGGTGAGGCCTGGAAGAACAGCGGCCAGCGGATACCGAAGAGGTGGCTGCGTAGCGCTTCGCCGTCGGCGGCGGGAACAACTCCCGGGCGGTGCTGCGGTCGTGGCATTGACGGATGTTCCTCCTGACGACCCCGTCAGTGAGGTCTCCCTGCAAGCTTGCCATGCCGTTCGGACAGGAAGTTGTCCGCAGCGGTCGGTGCTTGAACGGAATACAGCATCGCCGTCCGTGTCCGGACCGGTCGCGATAGAAAGAACCTCGCCGCCACGGTCCTGATCGGGATCACAGTGGCAAGCGAGGTAGTAGATATCGCAAACCGACATCCTCGGATGGTTCAGGTAGGAGCCTGAACCGAAGAGGCCGGGCACGTTGGTGCTCGGGCAGCCCTGGCAGTGTTGGAAGCACTTCCGGGGCTGTTTTATGTGCAGTACTTTCAACCGAGGTCGAAAGGTCTGACACCCATGACAGTACACGGCTCGACGGACACTGTCACTGGTCACGCAGGCACGGCACCGACGTCCTCGACACCGAGATCCTTCACCAGGTCGACGACGTCTTCCGCGGACGACGCAGACCGCAACGATTCGCGGAAATCGTCCTTCATCAGGGCGCGGGCAAGCTTCGCGAGGATCTTGAAATGCTGTTCACCCGCATCCTCCGGTACCGCGATGGGGAATACGAGGTCGACCGGTTCATCGTCCGGAGCGTCCCACTCCACCGGCGTCGCCAACCGCCCGAACGCCAGCGTCGGGACGCTCACCGCCGCGGTCCGGGCGTGCGGGATGGCCACACCGTTGCCCACCGCGGTGGTGGACTGTTCCTCGCGTGCCAAGGCTGCGTCGACGACGGGGCTGACGTCGAGACGTCCCTGCTTCTCCGCCTGTCCGGCGAGGGCACGGATCACCGCGTCCCGGTCGGTGGCGGCACTGGTCAGCACCACGGTATCGGCGTCGATGAGGTCGGACGGCGTGTCCTTACCGTTGTCGTTGCCGTTGTCACTGCCTTTACCGCCGACCGTCACCGCCATCAGCAGCAGCGGCACCGCCGAGGTGACCACCACACCGACGACCAGGGCAAGGAAGAACCAGGCGATGCCCTCGACCGCGCCGAGGACGGCGACGATCGGCCCGCCGTGCATCACATTGTCCTTCACCCCGAACAGGCCGGCCAGCGCACCGGCGACCGCGCCACCGATGACATTGGCCGGGATGATCTGCAGCGGACGCGCGACCGCCAACGGGATCGCACCCTCCGAGATACCGAAGAAGCCCATGAACAGACCGGCTATACCGGAGTCCCGCTCCGACTTGTTGAACCGGTGGCGGGCGACCAGTGTGGTCACCCCGGCGGCCAGCGGCGGCACGGCAATGGCCGCGGCCGCCATGCCCATCGGGGCAGCGTTTCCGGTGGCGATCAGACCCCCGGCGAACAGGAACGCCGTCTTGTTCAGCGGGCCGCCCATGTCGAAGGCGATCATCGCGCCGATGATCACACCGAGCAGCAGCACCGAGGAACCCTGCAGTCCCTCCAGCCATTCCGTCATCGCCTCGAAGAGGTTGGCGATCGGCAGGCCGAGCAGGTAGATGAACAGCGCACCGACGATGAGGGTGGTCAGCACCGGAATGACGATGATCGGCCAGATCGGCTGGATGTGCTTGTGCACCGGGATCTTGCGGATCGCCAGGGCGATGTAACCGGAGAGAATACCGGTGATGATGCCGCCGATGAACCCGGCGTCCGCCTCCGATCCGTACAGGTCACCGGTGACGGCGACCAGGCCGGTGATGAAGCCCGGTGCCAGGCCCGGTCTATCGGCGATGGCCATGGCGATGTAGCCGGACAACACCGGCACCATCAGGGAGAACGCCAGCCCGCCGAGCTGGTTCAGGGTGTCCCAGAAGGAGTCCTCGGGGATCACCAGGCCCTCGGCACTCGGCTCACCGCCGATCGACAGGGCGACGGCGATCATCAGCCCGCCGGTGACCACGAACGGGATCATGTGGGAGACGCCGTTCATCAGCGCACGGTAGAGGTCGTCGCCGAACCTGCGCAGGAACGGGCGGTCGTCGTGGGACGCCGTGTCGGACGCAGCGTCCGACATACCGCCCGCTTCGTCGCCGGTCGCGACAGGCGCGCTCAACGCCTTCTCCAGCAGCTCAGCCGACTTCTTGATCCCGTCGTCCACCCCGGTGGAGACCACCGGTTTCCCGACGAAGCGGGAGGTGTCGATCGCCAGGTCGGCGGCGATCACGACGGCGGCAGCGTCCAGAATCTCTTTGTCGGTGAAGGCACTCTCCACGCCGATGGAGCCGTGGGTCTCCACGCGGACGCGCACGCCCGCCTTCTCGGCGGCGGCCTCCAGGTTCTCGGCGGCCATGTAGGTGTGCGCGATGCCGGTCGGGCAGGCGGTGACCGCCAGGACCAGCGGCTGTTCCGGTGTGCTCTTGACTGTTCGCTACTCGAAGCGCAGTTCCTTGGGCACCGACTTCAGGGCGGTGGAGACCGGGCAATTCTCCTTGGCCCAGCGGGCCTTCTCCCGGAAGTCCTCGGCACTCATACCGGGCACGTCCCCGCTGATGGTGAGTGTGATGCCGGTGATCCCTCCCTTGGACGGGTCGAAGGTCACCGCGGCGCGGGCGTCCAGTGTGGTGGCGGGGTGACCGTCCTCGGCCAGCCCGTTGGACAACTGCATCGTGTAGCAGGACGCGAGCGCGGCACCGAGCAGCTCCTCGGGGTTGGTCGTCCCGGCACCGGCCTCGGTGCGGGCCTTCCAGCTGGTGTCGAAGGTGGCGACCTTGGAGGTCTCCAGGGTGGCGCTGCCTGACCCCTCGAACAGGCTTCCTTCCCAGTGGGCGCTTGCTTCGCTGACGGATGGCTTCGGCATGGTGCTTCCTTTCATTCGTGGTGGATGTGTGGTGGGATCCAGCGTACGCGCGGTGCCGGACTCGGTCGCTAGGCTTGCGGGCATGAAGATCGCTGCCTTTGACTTCGACGGCACCATCCTCTTCGACGACGGCATCGCCGAAGACACGCTGGCCGCCATCCACGACTGGCAGGCCGCCGGGAACCTCGCCGTCGCCGCCACCGGCAAGTCCCTCTCCGCCACACAATTCGCCCTGCGGGACTACGACCTGAGCTTCGACTACTCCGCGGTCTTCACCGGTGCTGTGCTGACCGACCAGCGGTGGGACGTCCTGCACCGTTCGACCCTGGACCCGGCGATGGTGCGCCGGATCGTGGAGCACCTCTCCAGCATCGACGGCATCTCCGTCTACGGCACCATGCTCGGTGGCCGGGACGTTCGGTTCAGCTCGACGATCAACAATGAGCCGCCCACCTCGGTCCTCACCGACTTCCTGGACATGGACATCGCCGGGATCGACACGCTCACCGGCGCCCAATTCGTCGGCGTGCCGGTGCGGATTCCCGACAACGAGGAGTTGCGCGATCGGATCCACCGGGAGATCAGCGCGTCATACGAGGTGGGGTGCGTGGTGAACCAGAACTTCGTCGACGTGCTGCCCGTCGGTGCGTCCAAAGGCGCGGGGTTGGACTGGCTTGTCGACCACCTGGCACTGCCGCGCGAGGACGTGGAGCTGATCAGCTTCGGCGACTCCTGGAACGACCTGTCGATGCACGCGGTGGCTGACCGGGCGTTCTCCTTCCCCTGGTCACCGGATGCATTGAAGGAGGCCACCGGGGAGGTCATCGGGTCGGTGGCGGAGGTCCTGCCGAGACTCTAGCGTTGCCGTGCGTCGACGAGTTCCTGCCCACTGACCAGGCCGGGGAGGTCTCTGCCTTGCTGCGTCACGAACACGAGGACGATGCACACCACCGCGAACAGCCACGACACCCACCCGATGCCCGGGATGAGCCCGAGCAGCCCGTACCCGCCTATCCCACCGAGGTAACGAAGCGGCCGGGAGAGTGGTGGAGGAAGGGCACCACCCCGGTACCGCAACTGCACGGCGAGGTCGCCGATGGTCGCGCCCGTGGTTAGCACCGCGACCGGCCAGATGACGAGGGCCACACCCGGCCCCACCAGCGAGGCGATCTCCCCCTCGAGGACGGCGTCGCGCTGACCTGTCACATCCAGGATGAGCTGTACGGAGACGGACACGGACACGCTGACCAAGGTGAACCCGAGCCAGTCGCAGAGCATCGCGAGAAGACGTCCTCCGCGGGTGACAGGGCGCGGTTCACCTGCGTCCTGGGTGGGCGCCATACCCCGGTGCCGACGAGGTACGACCAGAGCGAGCAGCGAACCGCAGAGCGCACCGACGGTGTTGGTGATCAGGTCATCCACATCAAAGACGCGGTACGCGCAGTCGTAGATCCCCCATACGCCGGTGAGTTGCGTGAACTCGATCAACAACGAGGTACCCAGTCCGGCCAGCACTGCCGTGGGTATCCCACGTCCGCCGAGCACACGCACCAGGAACCCCAACGGGATGAACAGCAGGACGTTCAGCGCGAGCTGCAGCACCCCTGGGTCGGTGAGCGGGTCCCCGGGGCGTCGTACCGCGACCCGTAGGGTGTCCACGGACTGCAGGGGGTCAGTGTTGGTGCCTGCGCACTGGAAGCCCGATGTACTGTCCGGCAGCGGAAGCAGGGTGTACGACCAGATCGCCCAGAAGTAGATCAGCGCCGCGGCCCGCAGCAGCGTCCTGCCCGCCCCCAGGTCGACCACGACGACGGTAACTCAGCGTCACAAAGGGGTGAACAGCACCGCACTCGCCGCCACACCGATCAGAACCGCCATCAACGCGGGGAAGACACTGTCAGACATGCGGTGATTCTAACGCGATCGAACAGAGCGGCGTCCTACACCACCGCAGCAAGGACGAGCACCGCGACGACTCCGGCGACTATCAGCCAGCGACACACCTGCTGGACCAGGGAATCCGGCACCGGCAGCAGCAGCGTGCGCGGGCCCGGTTCACCGATGCCGGTGCGCTGCAGGGGCCGGGCGCGCTGGGCGGCATCGTCGATCAGGCCGACGACCAGCGGCAGGACGGTCGCGCCACGGGAACGCCAGGTGTCGACGTCCACCCCGCGGGACGCCTGGACCTGCCGGATCGTCCGCCACCGCTGCTGCGCCATCGGCAGCAGACGCACCACCGTGCCGACCATGTAGACCAACGGCGCCGGGACGGACAACTGCAACCGACGCATCAGCGCGTCCGCGTCGACGAAACTGCCCACCACCAGTCCGGCGCAGGTCATCGCCATGAAGCGCAGGCCCAGGCCGGTGGCGACCGCCGCACCGTCGGAGGTGACCGGAATCAGGAACCGGGCGACCTCCACATCACCGAAGGGCACGTAGATCAGCAGATACGACAGGAACGCCGGCACTGACAGGACCAGCCCGGCGATGAGTGCACGGCGGTGGCGGCGTCCGACGAAAGCCAGGAGTACGGCAAGGGCGATGAAGGCGGTCGAGACCCACACGTCGTGCAGGACCATCACCGTGATGATCGCGCACGCCGCAGCGGTGAGCGGGGTCAGTGGGCTCATACTCGGTCGGGCGCGGCTTTCCGGTCCAGAGAACGCTCAGCGTCATCCGGTGCGAAGGTGCGGCGCGAACGTTGCGGCAGCGAGCGGACGACCACCCACACCACGAGGAAGACGATGAGCTTGTCCAGCGGGTCGGAGGTCCACGACTGCAGGAACACCGCGGTGGTCTGCGAGGCACCGAGGCCCTGGTAGAAGCTGACGAGCAGACCGGTGCCGGTGCCGGCGGTACCGCCGAAGATGAACGAGGCGACAGGGGCGGAGACCAGCGCCGAGAAGAAACCGAGTACCAGGGCAGCGAGGGCGACCTTCCACCAGGAGGACTCGAAGAGCTTGCGCACCAGGCCCGCGGCCAGACCCAACAGGGCGTAGCCTGCGGCGAAGCAGATGATGGTCGGGTTGAACGTGCCCCACACCATCGCCGAGAGACCGCCGGTGGCCAGGCCAGCGGCTGGTCCGGCGAGCACACCGACGAGCACGGTACCGAAGGAGTCGAGGTACAGCGGCAGCGGCAGGCCCATGGTGCCCACGACCTGACCGACCACGATATTCAGCACCAGGGCGACCGGCATCAGCGCCAGGGTGCGCACCGGCAAGGTGGGGATCACCGCGATCGGCGCCATGATGGTGGGGACCAGGAATCCGACCAGGGCGATGGTGGTGGACGCCGAATCCGCCATGGAGGTGAAGTCGGAGTCGTCAGGCTGGTTGAGGACGAGGTAGAGCCAGGTCACCGCGTAGATGACGACGGCGATCGAGACGAGAGCGATACGCAGGGACTGTGACAGCGGACGCAACGAGGGCTCCTGGGGCAGGTGGAATGGCCCACGCGCTCCCGTATGTCACCTCGGGGATGCGCAGGGCGGTGACCTGTCACATTGTGCCGAGTCGACGCGCCAGGGGCAAGACAGGCGGGTAGCGTCTGCGGCATGACCTTTCCTGCCGAGTCCTACGAGGTGTCCTTCGGGACGCTGTGTTCCGGGACGGTCGAGCGGATGCTCGCCGACACCTCAGCGAGCGGTGGGGAGACTGGTCATCTTGATCTGGGATGCGGTACGGGCGGTCTCGCGGCAGCCGCGGTGGAGCGCGGTCGGGACGTCACCGTCGTCGACAGTGATCCCGCGATGGTCGCGCGGACGCGGAAGCGGGTGCCGCTGGCGGCGACCTACCGGGCCTCAGCGCTTGAGTTGCCGCTGGGGTCGGGGACCTTCGATGTGGTCACCGCGAACTTCCTGGTCAACCATCTCCCCGATCCGAGGCGCGGCATGGCCGAGATCGCGCGGGTGCTGCGTCCGGCCGGTCGCGCCGCGGTGACGATCTGGCCTACCGGGTCGCTCGCCTGGGACTGGGAGGTCACACCGTCGGACCTGTGGCGGGGCGTGTCCGGTGGCGTGGGAACTGCTGGTCGGACTTTCCTGGCACAGACTGCTGACGTGCAAGAACGAGCTGAACGGGAATTCTTCGACAGGGCCGGGGACGACACGCTCTCGTTCGCGATGACGGCCGCCTATGTGGTGGCTGAACGCCGGGGGTGAACTGGAATCACACGAACCGCTTGACAGACCAAGCGGTCTACTGGTTACCTAGTGCCCGAAGCAGTCGACGAGAGTCGAGTTTGACCTCCTGGAGCCCCGGACGAGGTCGAACCTGCAGGACACACCCACACATGTGAGCCGTCCTGTAGCGTGCGGACCCGCCCGCCACACCTGTGGCCTGCGCCGTCCACGTCCCGGGGCTTTTGTGTGCCCGGGGAGGGACAATCCGCGCGTGACGTCTCGCACCGACGGCGAGAACCGTACATCCACACGTGAAGGATCATTCGTGAACGCACAGATCAACGCCACCGTCGCCGGGGTTCCGCGCATCGGCCCGAAGCGCGAGCTCAAGAAGGCCCTGGAGACCTACTGGAAGGACGCGACCACCGGCCGCAACCTCGCCACCGTCGCCACCCAGCTGGTCAACCAGCAAGCCGACCGTCTCACCGGTGAGGGCCTGGACTCCGTCCCGACCATCGGCCGTAGCTTCTACGACTCGATGCTCGACACCTCCGCCCTGCTGGGCGCTCTGCCGGCCCGCGTGGCCGACATCGACGACCACGGCAACGACGGACTGCCCGCCTTCGTCGACCGTCTCTTCGCCGCCGCCCGCGGCACCGCCGAGCTCCCGGCCTCCGCAATGACCAAGTGGTTCGACACCAACTACCACTACATCGTCCCCGAGCTCGCCGCCGACACCGAGTTCCGCCTCGACGACGCCGCCCTGCTCGCCGACCTGGGCGACCAGCTCACCCGTGGCACCGCGGCACGTCCGGTCCTCATCGGCCCGCTGACCTACCTGGCCCTGGCCCGCACCACCGACGGTTCGGACGCGCTGACCCACCTCGAGGAGGTCTTCGAGGCCTACGCCCGCCTGCTGCCGCGGATCGCCGAGCGCGGCGCCGACTGGGTCCAGTTCGACGAGCCCTACCTGGTCACCGACGTCGACAAGGACTCCGACCGCAAGGCCGACCTGCTGGCCCGCACCCGCGCCGGCTACGAGAAGCTCGCTGCCGCCACCGACCTGAACCTGCTGGTCCAGACCTACTTCGGCGACGGCGACCTGGCCATCAAGACCCTCACCGGCACCGGCATCGCCGCCTTCGGTGTCGACCTGGTCACCGGCCGCACCGACGAGCGTCAGTCCGACGAGACCAACATCGCCGACGCTGACCTGCTGCCGTCCTGGAACGGTTCCGAGCAGCTGCTCGCCGGCGTCGTCGACGGCCGCAACATCTGGCGCACCGACCTGGCCCGCGCCCTGGAGACCCTCAAGGCCCTCGCCGCCCGCGGCCCGGTCGGTGTCTCCACCAGCTCCTCGCTGCTGCACGTCCCCTACTCCCTCGCCCAGGAGACCAGCCTCGACGACGACTCCGAGCTGCGTAGCTGGCTCGCCTTCGGCGCCGAGAAGGTCGCCGAGGTCGCCGTCCTGTCCCGCGCCCTGCGTGGTGAGGAGAAGGAGGGTGACGCCGAGGCTGTCGCCGAGGCCGAGGCCGCCGTGTCGTCCCGCAAGAACTCCGAGCGCACCCGCAACGCCGCGCTGCGCGAGCGCACCGGTGCCATCACCGACGCCGACCGCCACCGCAACCCCTTCGACCAGCGTCGTGAGGTCCAGGAGCGCGAGCTGGACCTGCCGCCGCTGCCGACCACCACCATCGGCTCCTTCCCGCAGACCGCCGAGATCCGTGCCGCCCGTGCCAAGCTGCGCACCGGCGAGTTCTCGGACGCGCAGTACCACGACGCGATGGTCGCCGAGATCAAGGACGTCATCGAGCGTCAGGAGGCCCTGGGCCTCGACGTGCTCGTCCACGGTGAGCCCGAGCGCAACGACATGGTGCAGTACTTCTCCGAGCAGCTCGAGGGCTACCACTCCACCGACCTGGCGTGGGTCCAGTCCTACGGCTCCCGCTGCGTGCGGCCCCCGATCCTGTTCGGTGACGTCACCCGCCCGAAGGCCATGACCGTCGAGTGGTTCAAGACCGCACAGTCCTTCACCGACAAGATCGTCAAGGGCATGCTCACCGGTCCGGTGACCATGCTGGCCTGGGCCTTCGTCCGTGACGACCAGCCGCTCGGCGAGACCGCCGACCAGGTCGCCCTGGCCCTGCGCGACGAGATCGACGACCTGGTGGACGCCGGCGCGAAGATCGTCCAGGTCGACGAGGCCGCCCTGCGTGAGCTGCTGCCGCTGCGCGCCGCCCAGCAGCCGTACTACCTGCAGTGGTCCGTCGGCTCCTTCCGCCTGGCCACCGCCGGCGTCGAGGACGTCACCCAGATCCACACCCACATGTGCTACTCCGAGTTCAACGAGCTCATCGGCACCATCGCGGACCTGGACGGCGACGTCACCTCCATCGAGGCCTCCCGTAACGGCATGCAGGTGCTGCACGCCCTGAAGGACTCCGGCTTCGAGCTGGCCGTCGGCCCGGGCGTCTGGGACATCCACTCCCCGCGCGTGCCGGACCAGGCCGAGGTCGACAAGCAGCTCGCCGACGCCCTCGAGGCCGTCCCGGCACGCCAGCTGTGGGTCAACCCGGACTGCGGTCTGAAGACCCGTGGCTGGGAGGAGACCACCGCCGCGCTGAAGGTGCTCGTCGCCGCGGCCGAGAAGGCTCGCGCCACCGTGAACGCCTGATTCTTCCCGCGTATGAGGAAAGCCCCACCTCGGTGGGGCTTTTTGCGCGGGGGCGACTAGGCGAATCGGGGGCGACGGCCCCAGATCATGGTCATCTCCATGGTGCCGGGGTGATCGCCGTGGCCACGGTGGCCGCGGTGTCCGTGGTGGCCGCGACCGTAACCGCCGCGCTCGCCGCGTCCGCCGCCACGACCTCCCCTGCCATCACGGTCCGGGAACTTCGCACGCAGGGACGCGCCGACCCTGTCGAGCATATCGGCCAGGTGCTCCTGCTCCTCGTCGCTGAGGACGTCGAAGGGGTCGTCCGTCTCGGGAGTCTCGGCAGTGGCTTCGCGACCGTCCTCGGTGATCTCGACGATCACCGTCCTGCGGTCACCGTCATCTCGTCGTCGTTCGACCAGTCCGGCGGACTCCAGCTTGCCGAGCAGCTCGCTGAGCGACTGCGGCCGTACGCCGAGCATGTACGCGAGTTCCTTCTGAGGCATGGGACTACGCAGCGTCAGGACGTGCAGGACGCGCCCCTGCCCGGCGCGCATCCCTGCGAAAGGTCGACCGGGGTGACCGGACATGTCGAGCCGGCGCATCATCATCGCCACATGAGTGAACTGGCTGGCCAGGTCTCGGTCGGCAATGTTGTTGAATTCAGTGTTGTCGTTCATGTTCTCTCCTCCGAGATACTTCGGCACCTGTCTTTCAGGTACCTGTGCACTATAGGGTACTCAGGTACCTGCAAAGGTCAACAGGTACCTACACATGTTTCATTTCCCCCAGTTCACCGTCACTTTTCTCCGCAGCCCGCCCACTCCACGCTGGTGTAACCACTGGGGAGCTGCCGACCGACCCGACTACCCTTTAGTCATGTCCACCCGCACACAACCTGAAGGGCCCGTCGCCTTCGTCCTCGGCGGCGGGGGAATCCGCGGCGCCGTCGAGGTCGGCCAGGCCAGGGCCGTCCTCGAACACGGAATCGTCCCCGACCTGGTCGTCGGAACATCCATCGGCGCGATCAACGGTGCGCTCATCGCCGCACACCCCAGCACGGACGCCGTCGAACCACTCATGGAGGCATGGACCTCCGAGAAGGCCCGGAAGGTCTACGGACAATCACTGTTCCGCCAGGCAGCCCGTCTGGTGCGACTGCGCAACCACACGCTGTCTCCGGCACCACTGAAGGACCTGCTCACCCAGTCCCTGGACCCCGAGACCACCTTCGCCGACCTGGCCGTCCCCTTCGCCACCGTCGCCTCGAGCGTGGAAGGAGCCTGCGAACGCTGGTTCACCTCGGGCCCGCTACTGCCGGCGGTGATGGCCTCAGCATCGGTCCCCGGGCTACTGCCGCCGACCCGGATCAACGGCGAGCACCTCTACGACGGCGGCCTCGTGGCGTCCATCCCACTGGGCAAGGCGATCGCCATGGGCGCGAAGACGATCTACGTGATGCAGGTCGGACGCATCGAAGAGCCACTGCACCGCCCCACGAACATCATCGGGTCGATGCGGGTGTCCTTCGAAATCGCCCGGCGCCACCGGTTCGCCAGCGATCTGGCCACCCTGCCGGACGGCGTGACCGTCCACGTCCTCCCGTCCGGGGGCGTGCCCCCTGGCGACAAGCGCAACGCGACGATTCCGACACTCACCGGCTCCGAAGACCGCATGGAGCAGGCCTACCGACGGTCCTCCGCCTTCCTCGCCGCCCAGCACACGGTGGACCACCGGATGAACCCGGACGGCGACCTGTCGATCGCGTCCCGCGACGGCATGACGGTGCGCGGTGGAGACACCGAATTGTCATGAGCAGCACCATGAGCCCCCGTCTGCCACCCACCTGGTTCCGCCGGGTCGTCCTTGCCCCGGCGGTGGTGGCACTGGCCGCCGTGCTGGTCTGGACGATACCGCTGTATCTGCTGGCTATCGTGGCGCTGGGACTGATTCCCAAGGTCGGCAGGGCGGTGCGGGTCCTGGGCGTGTTGGTGATCTACCTGGTCCTGGAGGGTGCACTGCTGGTGTCCCTGTTCGGCCTGTGGATCATCTCCGGGTTCGGCTGGCGTATCCACAGTCCCTGGTTCCGCGCCGCGCACTACCGGTTGACCGCCTGGATACTTCGGGTGTTGTTCACCTATGTGGACTGGAGCCTGCGGTTGAGCATCCGCTACTACGGCGACTTCGGCACCACACAGGGACACGGTGACCGGCCACAGGTGCTCGCGTCCCGGCATGCAGGACCCGGAGATTCCTTCACCCTGATCCACAGTCTGCTCAACGCATTCCACCGAAACCCGCGCATCGTGCTGAAGGACACCCTGCAGTGGGACCCGGCCATCGACGTCCTGATGAACCGGCTGTCGATGGTGTTCCTGCAGCCCACGTCCTTCACCGACCCCCGCAATCCGCAGCGTGGTGCCCGCTCGGTCGACCGCATCGCCGCCATGTCCGCGGCCATGGAGGACAGGGACACACTGATCGTCTTCCCCGAGGGCGGCAACTTCACCCAAGGTCGACGCCTCGCACGGATCAAGCAACTCACCGAGGACGGCCACGATGACCACGCAGAGATGGCGGCGGGAATGACGAATGTGCTGGCTCCCCGCCCCGGCGGTCTGTTCGCCGCCATCGACGCGCAGCCCGATGCCGGCGTGGTGTTCGTCGCACACACCGGCCTCGACAAGTTCGAGTCATTGGGTGAGATATGGAAGGCCCTGCCGATCGAGAAAACGCTCCACGTCAAGGGCTGGTACGTGCCCCCGGAGGACATCCCGGCCACCTACACGGACCGGGTCGACTGGCTGTACCACTGGTGGCGGAAAATCGATGCCTGGATCGACGCTGACCTGCGCTGATTGTGTTCCTTGTCAGGAGCCAGACATGCCGGAGCACCGGGGTCTCCGCGAGCTGCAGTCTCAGCTCGGTTCCTGGTCGTCGTCGACCGCGGCGTCCACCGCCCTGGCAACGCGCACCGTGCGTTCGACGAGAATGCGCAGGACGCTGGCGTCCACCTTCGACAGTCGCGTGACGTGCAGACATCCGGTCGTTGCCCGGTGCGGCCCAAGCTCCCCGAGCAGCTTCGGGTACTTCTCCTGGAAACCGCCGCCCAGGTAGACGGTGTGCTGACGGGCGTTCGTCGCGAAGGCCGCCAGGGGTACAGTGCCGCCGTGACCGGACTCGTAGCGGTAGCGTCCGATTCCGAAACCGATGATCCGGCCGGCCCACACCACCGGCTCCTCTCCCGTGACCTCCCGCATCATAGCGACCAGGTCGTCAGCCTCCGCGCGGCGCGGACCGGTCACCCGGTCGAGCACCTCGGTGTACGGCATGTCAGAGGGGGACATTGCGGGAGTCTTTGCGGCCATGATCGTCAGCGCCCTGCGAGGGTGGCCAGGTCGTCGCCGATCAGACGCTGGGTGGTCCATTCGTCCTGCGGGACAGCACCGATGGAGCGGTAGAAGGCGATGGACGGCTCGTTCCAGTCCAGCACCGTCCACTCCAGGCGGCTGTAGCCGCGTTCGACGCAGATCGCAGCGAGC
The DNA here is from genome assembly GCF_052264515.1 of Candidatus Corynebacterium faecigallinarum. NCBI lineage: Bacteria > Bacillati > Actinomycetota > Actinomycetes > Mycobacteriales > Corynebacteriaceae > Corynebacterium > Candidatus Corynebacterium faecigallinarum. The sequence goes on along the minus strand of NZ_JBQQOC010000002.1, from coordinate 2,973 downwards.
GCGGACAGCAGCGCGGTGCCATAGCCGGAGCCGCGGAAGCGCTCATAGACGTAGAGGTCCTCGAGCCAGATGCCGTGGCGTCCGGTCCAGGTGGAGTAGGACAGGAACCACAGGGCGATGCCGCGGACCTGTTCGTCCTTCACCACGACATGCGCGAAGGCCTGCGGATTCTCCCCGAAGAGAGTCCCGGCAAGCATCTCCTCGGTGTTCTCCACCGCGTCCGGTTCCTTCTCGTACACGGCGAGGGCACGGATGCAGTCCAGGATGCCGGGGACATCGGACGGGCGGGCAGGACGCACCACGGCACCGTCGGGGAAGGGGCTCAGTTCAGTCATGCAGGTGATGCTACGCGCGGCGCGAGCGGACCAAGGTAGCCGCGTGGTCCCGGAGATAGTCCCTCAGGCCGGGCAGGGTGAACTCTATCCATCCGGGGCCTGCTGCCCTGATCACCCCGGCATCAAGGAGCCGTTGCCGGTACACCGAAATGTAGTTCTTCCGTACGCCCATCCGCTCAGCGATGTCCGATACCGAACTCGTGCCGTCGTCTTTCGCCATATTCACGAGAAGAGTCTTGTCAACATCGGAGAGATCACTGAGCGAGGTCGCATGAACCAGGTTTCCGAGCCTCCTCCGCGCCCGGTCAATCCCCTTGGCAGCCTCATCCACCCCGATATGACCGTCTTCCGCGCATCGCCACACGTTGTATCCGACCAGCTGAATCATGAACGGATACCCTTCAGTCGCCGCCACTGCAGCGTCAAGAGCTTCCTCGTCTGCGGTGACACCGGATCTCTCAATGGGGTCCTGCAGAGCTGACCGGACATCGTGGATCGAGACATTCCCGAGTTCCACACGTTCTGCCCGTCGGAGGAAGGTCAGTACGGCATCGTTGAGCAGGTCGGAGATCGCACCTGGCAGACCTGCCAGGATCAGCGCAAATGGACGCTGCTCCCGGACCAGGTGCTGCGCGAGCACTCCCAGTTGCCGAAACTCCTCGCGGTCTCCACCATGAACCTCATCGACGGAAATGACGATTCCGGTCCCGTGTCGCTCCAGGCTGTCGAGGAGCTGCGAGAGGGACTGCCGGAGACTGCTGTCCGGGCGATCCGTGTACTCGATGTTCACGCCTCCCACCGGAGTGGAGACCCCGGTGATAGGCGGATGCGACCGGTCTTCGCCACCCGTCTTTTCCGCCAGTCCGGCGACACCGTCCCTGAGACGTTCAATAAGCCCGGTGGTGGCCGTTTCCGACAGATGCAACCACCCCTCGGACCTCGCGGTATCTTCCATCGCGTTGAGCATGACGGTCTTCCCCGTCCCTCGCGGACCAGTGACCAGAGTGAGCAGCCCCGGAGGACCGGGGCCGTCGACAATGGACTCCTTGAAGTCGTCGAGTTCATCACCCCTTCCGACCATCAGGGGTGGAGTAGCACCCGCCGTCGGAGTGAACGGGTTCCGTCGGCGACCAACGGCGTCAGACTGCTGAAGCGGGGACACTGCAACCTCCTGGAGACCGACTGGAGTGCCTACGCCGCGTCCTTCACCTCATTCGGCAATCCGGTCCGGCTGGAACTACTGCGCCATATCCTCAACGGCACCCACCGGACCGCGGATCTCGCAGCTATGGACCATCTCGGCACCACCGGTCAGTTGCACCATCACCTGCGGCAACTCGTCGCTGCAGGTTGGGTGCACCAGGCAGGACGCGGATCCTACGAGATTCCTGTTGCCCGCATTGTCCCGCTCCTCGCCTGCCTCGCAGGAGTAATGCAATGAGAAAGAACGGTGCCGTGAAGAGAACCTTAAACCGAATCCTGACGTTTGTGGACTGGGCGACCGGCCCCCTTCCCCTCCAGATCGCAACGGGCGCCGAGGCGATCGCACGTCGCAGGAAGAAATCCCGCCGGGATGCCGGGGAGGACGACGATTACTCCCTCTGGACACCTCACCTCCGAGGCCCCCACATACGGCGATCATGACCTGGTCACGCAGTTCCGACGACTCGCTCCCGAGAAACCGACCTTGTTCGGTGCGTCCCTCGCCGTGGTCTCACCGGACGGGTCGCGGGTCAGCGGGATCGGCACGCCGACGGACCACACCTACCTGCTCGGTTCCGTCGGAAAAGCCTTCAACGGACTGATCTACTCCGCCATGGTCGCCGAGGGGCTGGTGCGACCGCAGGACACCCTCGACCAGTTCCTCCCGTTGGACGGCACCGCTGCTGGCCGGGCGACGCTGGAGTCCCTGCTGACCCACACCTCCGGACTTCCGTCGACCGGGGGTGGACGACGTACGTCACTCCGGATCACCTGGCGACTCCTCCACGGCCTGGACCCTCAACCGGAGACCCTCGACGACCTGGTCGTCCAACTCCGCGCAGCTCCCGCACGCCCGGGGCATTTCGACTACTCGAACCTCGGCGGGTCCGCCCTCGGCCATGCTTTGGCCAAGGCAGCCGGAACGTCCTACCCGGAACTCGTCGCCGACCGCCTCGCCGGACCAGTGGGGCGTCCCACCATCCACGTCCCCTCCCCCGGTGACACCGAAGGACCCCGCGACGCCCACGGCCTGAGCGTGGTCAACCGCTCCCAGGAGCAGTGGACAGGCGAGGGTTACGCGCCGGCGGGCGGGATCCGGGCGTCCGCCGAAGACATGTCCGTGCTGATGGAGCGGATGCTCAACGACCCGCTGCCGGGCTGGCAGAACGCCTTCACCCCGCTGTTCCGGAACGACAGCACCGACAGTGTGCGCATCGGCGCAGGATGGATGCTGCAACCCAACCTCGCGTGGCACAACGGTGCCGCCAGCGGGTTCTGCTCCGTGGTCGTCCTCGACCGGGAAGCCCGGCGCGGGGCGTCCATCTCGGTGATCGACGGCACCATGCAGGCCGACCTACTGCCGGTGGCGCTGGAACTGTTGCGCTGACTCAGGCGCGGGCTATCTGGACAATCCCGGCGATCATCCCGCCTAACA